>CALZHV010000048.1 GCA_945787485.1 uncultured Lachnospiraceae bacterium | reverse complement strand
TGCAAAGGAACTTGAAGGCAAAAAGACTAAGCTCTTAGACACACGTAAGACAACTCCTAATATGAGATTGTTTGAGAAATATGCTGTTCGTGTCGGCGGTGGAACAAATCACAGATATAATCTTTCTGATGGTGTCTTGATTAAGGATAATCATATAGGTGCTGCAGGAAGTATAAAGAAGGCTGTTGAAATGGCAAGAGCTTATGCACCATTTGTCAGAAAAATCGAGGTTGAGGTTGAGACACTCGAGCAGCTTCAGGAGGCAATAGATGCCAAGGCAGATATTATTATGTTAGATAATATGGATAACGACACAATGAAGAAGGCTGTTGAAATGGTTTCCGGCAGAGCAGAAACTGAGTGCTCGGGAAATGTTACAAAGGAAAGACTTGCACAGATTTCAGAAATAGGCGTTGATTATGTTTCTGCAGGTGCTCTTACATATGGAGCTCCGATTATGGACCTTAGTCTTAAAAATCTTGTTCCTGTAGAATAGGTAATGAACTATGAAGAAAAAAGCAATACTTTCTATTGTTGTAGACATTATTTTGATAGGACTTATTGTAGCAGCTGTGTCGGTGCTGCTGTTGTCTGATAACAATGACATAGTGCGAAACCTTCTGTATATGGCTATTATTGTTATTATTCCGACAGGCTTTTTTATAACTTACAATTCATTTGCAGGAGATAAATACGATTTTGGCAAGATAGGGCCGGAAGAGGATGTGGATGAATTATCAGAAGAAGCTGACGAAAATGAGATAAAAGACAGTATTCAATATGACAATGAGTCGGATGATAAGGAGAATATAGTTAATGGCGAAGAAAACAAAGACAAATAAGAGTTTAGACAATAAAAAAATTAAAACAAGGAATATTATAATTACCGTTATTTCGATTGTACTTGTTGTGGCTGCAGTTTCTGTAGCAGCTATAGCCATATATAAGAAAAATTTTGTCAGGACGGGAGCAAAGTCAGCGGAAGAAGTTGCAAAGATTTATTTTGAAGCTTTTTCAGACTGTGACGAAGAAAAACTTAATACATTATGTCCTGATATAATGGGCGAGGAAATAGAAATTTCCAATTCATTTGAAGAATATGAGCAATATAATGCCAATATTACTGATGTGAAGATAACAGAGTCAACCGATTACACCGAGGATGAGCTTAAAGAGCTTAAGGATAATCATAAAGAAATATATGGTGTTGATGCGGATATACAGGCGGCAACATATATGATGGTATCTTATCATATAACAATGAATATAGAAGGCGAAGACGTTTCGGAAGATATGACACAGGAAATGGTTGCTATCAAATATGACGGCAGATGGTATCTGTATAATTAAGTAAAATGCGATATAACAGATGCTTAAAGATTCATATATTTGGCAGATAGTGTAGAACATAAAATAAAACAATATAAAAAATAGAGGATTAATGTAAGATATTAATCCTCTATTTTTATTGAATCAGCCCATATAAGGAATGAGTCTCCAAAAATATCATAGTTTTTAGCTTTACATACAAATTCGCAAATCCAATAAGAATTATTGCCCTTGTACATACAATGGAAATATGTATATTCAGCATTGTCTACAACCTTGTTGTCTACAAAATAGTAGTAATCATTTCTCTTGACTAAATCTGTTGTACTGGCACCGTTTAATGTAAGAATCTCGTAGCAGTAATCCTGTAAAGAATTGATTTCGTAGCCGGCATATTCCAAGTCACCCGCATCCTCGCGTGTTGCTGAAAAGATTACATCACTGCTTATTATGTATACGTCAAATCCTGATTTGGAAGACTCTTCAAAGTTAGTATTTAATGTTACCGTTAAATCGGATTTTGTAAAGTTTTTTGGATTTGCACCACATCCCCATAATGATGTGGCAAGTGTTATTGTAATAAGAATAAATGCAAAATATTTCTTTTTTATTGCAAAATTCATTGTTGACCTCCCGGTGTTGTTTCATTTTGATGGGCTTTGCCTTCTTCGATAAATTGTGAAATATCAACCTCATTTGCTTTCATTATCATCGCAAGGCGTTCCTGTTCGGATGCTTGTTGCTTTGCTTTTTCTATTTCAGCCTGTTTTTTCGCTTCGTCTTCGGCAGCTTCTCTCGCCAAACGCTCCATAATTTCATTGGCACGTTTATAAACGTCTTCATCTATATTTGATGTGTCGATACCGTCATCGGACTGTGATGTATCTGCATTTGGCTTGTCAGTTGTGTTATCAGCAAGTGTTTTATCCTGCATGGTTTCTTCCTGAGAGAAAACAGCGGCCTTTAGTTCGTCAAAATGAGAATCGTTGTGTTCGTGTGATATTTCATTGGCAATCTGTTGTGCCATTTGATGTGATAATTCTTCTTTTGTATCGGAAACACCGGCAGAGCCTGAAGCTTCCGGGTTTGGCTGCTCCGGATATTTCATATACGGATTTTTTTCGTTTGGCCAGTATCCATGATGGAAAAGCTGATACGCCGGTTTGTAGATAATACACCACCATTTGTACACTGTACGTTTTGTATTGTAAATAAAATTGTTGTAGCTATTATTCATACAGTACTCCTATTAAAAAAAATATTGACATCTTTTTGATAGTAACATTATAAAATGATAGTATATAAACATGTCAGCATATAAATTTATTACTATAACTAATTTAGCATATTTATTAAAAAAGGGGAAGAATAATATAATGTTATTTTTTACCTTTTTAATTATTATGTTATAATAACAGGGTAATACTAATAAAAATGAAAATGCAAATATATAAGGAGACAGTTTAAATGAGAAAAACGAAAATTGTATGCACTATGGGTCCTTCTACAGATAAAGAGGAAATATTAAGACAATTGATTTTAGAAGGTATGGATGTTGCAAGATTTAATTTTTCACACGGAACACATGAAGAACAGCGTGCAAGGATGGAGATGGTAAAAAAATTGAGACATGAATGCCATAAGCCGGTTGCATTACTGCTTGATACAAAAGGACCTGAGATTAGGACCGGAGATTTTGTAAATGGTAAAGTTGAAATAACGGATGGACAAAAATTCACATTGACTAACAGAGAGTTAATCGGAGATAACACCATAACACATATAACTTATTCTGATCTTTACAAAGATGTACAAGCCGGTACACATATACTTATAGATGACGGTCTTGTAGAGCTTGTCGTTGTTGAAATAAATAACGAGGATATAATTTGCGAGGTTATAAATGGTGGTTTTGTGTCAAATCATAAGGGAATAAATGTGCCGGATATACATTTAAATATGCCATATCTGAGTGAGAAAGATATTTCGGACATCCTGTTTGGAATAGAAATGGATGTTGATTTTGTTGCAGCCTCATTTGTAAGAACAGGTGAGGATGTAAGAAAAATCAGAACTCTTTTGGATGAAAACGGAGGCAAGGCAATCAATATCATTTCCAAAATAGAGAATGCAGAGGGCGTTAAAAATATCGATGAAATTATTGACTTATCCGATGGAATAATGGTTGCCAGAGGTGATATGGGTGTAGAGATTCCGGGAGAAGAGGTTCCTATTGTTCAAAAGCTCATTATCAAAAAGGTATACAATGCAGGAAAGCAGGTTATAACAGCTACGCAGATGCTTGATTCCATGATGAAAAATCCAAGACCTACGAGAGCAGAGACAACAGATGTCGCAAATGCTATTTATGACGGGACAAGCGCAATAATGCTTTCCGGCGAAACCGCCGCAGGAAAATATCCTGTAGAGGCAGTGCAGACAATGGCAAAAATTGCCAACAGGACAGAACAGGATATCGATTACAAAAAGAGATTTTTTCAAAATGACAGACATATCAATCCTGATGTCACAGAAGCCGTATGCCATGCGACATGCACAACAGCTATAGATTTAAATGCAGCAGCTATCGTGACGGTAACGAAATCCGGTATGACAGCACGAATGATTTCAAAGTACAGACCAATTTGTCCGATTATTGCCGGAACAACGAGTGATAAAGCGTACAGACAGCTCAATATGTCATGGGGGGTTACACCTGTCCACCTTCAGGAAAAAAATGAGATTTTTGAGTTGTTTGACCACGCCGTTATAGAAGCAAAGGCAAAAGGCTTACTTGCTACGGGAGACAAGGTTGTAATTACAGCCGGCGTTCCTCTTGGTATATCAGGAAATACTAACATGATGAAGGTTGAAGTTGTTGAGTAGCGGCCCGGTATTGTAAAGCACAACTTTATAGGTTATAATGACATTGTTATACAAATAAAAAAGCTACAGATGGAGAAGTGAAATGGATAAAAATAAGCTTAAAAAGGGAGTGCACACATTTGTAATCTGTGCATATAAGGAAAGTGAATACCTTGAGGAGTGTATCAAATCTCTTTTGGCACAGACACTTAAGAGTGAAATTATAATGATTACTTCAACCCCTAATGAATATATAAAAGAGCTTTCACAACGATATGACATTCCACTTATAATAAATGAGGGAGAGGGCGGAATAGCCCAGGATTGGAATTTTGGAATAGAGCAGACTGATTCTGACTATGTTACTATAGCACATCAGGATGATGTGTATGAGCCCGACTACTTGCGTGAGGTTATGAAAAGAATGTTCCACAGACCGGATACGCTTATTGCATTTACGGATTATGGAGAAATAAGAGATGGGTGTAAGGTTTTAAAGTCAAAGATGCTTACGGTGAAAAGGCTTTTACTTTTGCCGCTTAGAATTAAGCCATTTCAAAATTCGAAGTTAATAAAAAGAAGAATACTTTCACTTGGCAATCCGATATGCTGTCCATCGGTCACATATTCTATGAAGAAGCTTGAAAAACCGCTATTTAAGGTTCAGTACGGTAGTAACCTTGACTGGCAGACATGGGAAAATTTTGCAGCCATGGAGGGTGACTTTGTATATGTTAATGAACCTCTTATGTTCCATCGTATACATGAGGAATCAACTACGAGCGGTTTGATAAAGACAAATGACAGAGCTCGTGAAGACAGGGACATGCTTAATCATTTCTGGCCAGAACCGATTGCAAATATTATTTCTAAGGCATATGGTCAGGGGGAAAAATTAAATTAGCTGATGGAAACGAGGAAACAAATGAAAATATTAGTTATAATTCCTGCATATAATGAGGAAGAAAACATAGAGCATGTTGTAAATAACATGATTGAAAAATATCCGCAGTACGATTACGTAGTCATAAATGACGGTTCTAAGGATTCAACATCGGATATTTGTCATAAAAACAATTATAATATAGTAGATTTGCCGATTAATCTTGGTTTGACGGGTGCTTTTCAGACAGGACTGAAATATGCAGACCTTAAAGGGTATGATTATGCAGTTCAAATAGATGCTGATGGACAGCATAATCCTGATTACATAGCAGACATGCTTAAAAAGGCTGAAGAAGGATATGATATTGTCATCGGCTCAAGATTTGTAACTGAAAAGAAACCATGGAGTCCGCGTATGGCGGGAAGCCGTCTTATAGAGATGGCAATCAGGATTACAACAGGGAAAAAAGTATCAGATCCTACATCGGGAATGCGAATTTATAACAAAAAAATGATTCATGAATTTGCGCAGAATATTAACTATGGACCTGAGCCTGACACGATATCATTCCTGTTAAAGCAGGGTGTCAGTGTGGAAAGTGTTCAGGTAACCATGGAAGAGAGAATGGCGGGAAAGAGTTATTTAAGCTTTGGACGTTCTATTTCATATATGATGAGAATGATGATAGCTATTTTGTTAATAAATAATTTTAGAAAGAGGTAGGATTTATGTCGATTGCGTTAAGAGTATTGCTCATTGTAGTATCTGTATTGAGCATGATAATAATGATGAGAAAAATTCGTAATTCAAAATTTCAGATAGACTATTCTATTTTTTGGATTATTTTCTCGGTAGTATTGATTATTATTGCAATTTTTCCGAAAATTGTATTGGTGGCTGCAGATTTGATTGGTATTCAGTCGCCGGTAAATATGATATTCCTTGTTATTATATTTATTTTGCTTGTAAAGGTATTCTATATGAATATACAGATATCCCAGTTAGAGTATAAGGTTAAAGAGCTCATACAAAAGCTTGCATTGAGTGAGCACAAGGATAGTGAGGCGGAAAAAAATAAAGATTGTAGGTTTTGAAATGAAAAAATTGTAAGTCTAAAAATGAAAAATAAACTTGATATAATTGATAAAAAGGATTAAAATATCAATAATTGATAATAATTATCAAAAAAGATATAAGGAGGATATAGATATGGCATTTGTTATTGGTGATGCATGTGTAGGTTGTGGAGCATGCGCAGGTACTTGTCCGGTAGGAGCTATCTCAGAGAACGGCGGTACATACGTAATAGATGAGAATACTTGCATTAGCTGTGGAGCATGTGCAGGTGGTTGCCCAACAGGATGTATTTCAGAAGGCTAATTGTTAGTCATAATTGGATAGTAAAATAAATATAGGGAGTGCATAAGATTAATGATATCATATGTGCTCCCTATATTTGTTTGATAGGAATATTTTACAAATTTCCCTGTCAAATAAAAAATTGATTGGCATTATGAATTGGTGTAAATTTGAATAATCACCTTCCTTTCCAAAGTGGCATATTTTAGATGTAAGAACATAAGAAGTGTGTGATATGATTATATTCCTATCTATATGCGCACTTACGATATTTGTCATATGATACTTTTGGATATGTAATGGGGTAAATTGTGTGAAAACACGTATAAAGTTGATTAATTGACAATCGTAGAGTTTCCAAGACCGGGAAACATGCATCTGTGACAAATATTGTATTAATAACATACAATATTTGATGCATAATAGCAAGATATTTAAGATAAAATAAGCTATACAATTTGTATAGTTAATTGTAAAAAAATGATGAAAAAAGAAGAAAAAACTTTACTTGTAGGTTTTTTGTGATAATATAGTTCAATAATGATATTATTTGAATGGATGTTTATTTTTATTATGTCTATGATTTTTATACAAGGGAGTGACTAATATGAAAATAGAAAGAATTAGTGAAAATCAGATTAGATGTACTCTTAATCAGGCTGACTTAGCAGACAAGGAGCTACTTTTAACAGAGCTTGCTTATGGAACAGATAAAGCTAAAGAGTTATTTAGAGAGCTTATGCAACAGGCTGCAACAGAATTGGGTTTTGAGGTGGACAATATTCCGCTTATGATAGAGGCTATTCCGGTTTCAAAGGATTGCCTTGTTTTGATAATTACGAAGGTTGAGGACCCGGAGGAGCTTGATACAAGATTTTCAAGATTTACAAAGCCTATTGAGGATATTCAGGAGAATGATGACTTTGATGATGATGAGAGCGATACGGGCTTATCAGGCAAGAGTGAAAGTATGGTGGATGAGATACTCGGAGCTCTTGGAAATCTGGCAAATAATCTGAATGCAATCGAAAATGCAAGATTTAACGGAAACAGAAAGGCTTCTGCACAAAATGCAAAGGTTACAAAGGCGGAGTCGTTTAGAATATTTGCATTTAAGAAGCTTGATGATGTAATACTTTCAGCTAAGCTGGTTGATGGCATTTATAAGAGTGATAACACATTATACAAAAATCCTAAGGACAGTCAGTTTTATCTTTATATGACAAAGAATAATAATACTGACGGCGATTTTATGAGAGTGTGCAATATAATCGGAGAACATGGAAATAAAATCCGTGCAACGTATGCAGCCCGTAATCATATGGATGAGCATTACAAGATTATCCTTGATTCCTATGCATTACAAAAGCTTGCTGATGTATAATATTTAAAAAGATGAAATTTATTTAATATTTTTTTGAATATAAGAAAATAAAAATATAAGAAAATATAAGAAAAAAGATGGCAGGGAAATTCATTCCCTGCCATCTTTATGTAGTGCACCTTGCGGTGCATGTTTATTATAGATATTATAATGTTTGATTTAAATCAATATTTTTCATGCTGCATTATATGCAGTATTTTTAGTTTAATGTATTCTTTACTGCGTTTATTACAGCTTCCTTTGTAATTCCAAAGTGTTCGAAAAGCTGTCCGCCCGGACCGGATGCACCAAACGATTTCATTCCCACGAATGCACCGTTTAAGCCAAGATATTTGCCCCAACCGAATTCTGAAAGAGCTTCAACTCCGACTCTCGCAGTAACGTTCTTAGGTAAAACTATGTCTTTGTATTCGTCAGGCTGTTCTTCAAATGCATCCATACATGGCATACTTACGACACGAACATCAATATCTTCCTTTGCAAGCTCTTTTTTTGCTTCAACAGCAAGTGAAACTTCGGAACCTGTAGCAATAATAATTGCATCAGGAGTTTCCTTTGTTGAATCCTCAAGAATGTAGCCTCCTTTTAAAGCTTCGCTACTGCTTCCGTCAAGCTGAGGAAGATTCTGTCTTGAAAGAACAAGTGCACAAGGTGCATCATGCTTGTTAAGTGCATGATACCATGCGGCAGCACATTCTGTGGCATCCGCAGGACGGAATACATAGAAGTTTGGCATTGCCCTGAACATTGCAAGCTGCTCAATTGGTTCGTGTGTAGGACCGTCTTCGCCAACACCGATGCTGTCATGTGTAAGAATATAAGTAAGCGGCATTCCCATAAGAGATGAGAGTCTTGCCATTGGTTTAACATAATCACTGAAAACAAAAAATGTTGAAACATAAGGTCGAAGCCCACCGTGGAGAGCTATACCGTTTCCGATAGCTGCCATCGCAAGCTCTCTTATACCAAAATGTACATTTTTGCCTGTAGGATTTTCTTTCGAAAAATCTCCCATGTCATTCATGTATGACTTTGTAGATGGTGCAAGGTCAGCAGCACCGCCGAACATATTTGGTACTACATTCTTTACTATATTTAATATTTTGCTTGAAACATTTCTTGTTGCTTCAGGCTTATCACATGTGTTCCAGAAATCCTGCATATCATAGAGACATTTTGCGTTGTCAGGATTGTGGTATGCATCCCACATTTCCTTCATTTCAGGGTAAGCTTTTGCATAGTCGGCAAAAAGAATGTTCCATTCTTCTTCGTCGCCTGCTTTTGATGAAGCAAGTTCGTTGAAGTGGGCATAAACATCCTGAGGAAGAACAAAAGCACCCTCGTCAGGAATGTTAAGATTTTCTCTAAGCGCAGCGACGTTTTCGACACCGAGGGGCTCGCCGTGTGCAGAAGCTTTTCCTTCCTTTGCCGGACAACCGGCACCGATTTTTGTCTTGATTTCAATAAATGAAGGTTTTGTTTTTTCTGCTTTTGCAGCCTCGATAGCATTACCTATTGCATCCAAATCATTTCCGTCTTCTACAAGCTGTGTATGGAATCCGAATGATTCAAAACGCATTCTTACATTTTCGCGAAATGCGATGTCTGTATCGCCTTCGATGGAAATGTTATTGCTGTCATAAAGAACTATAAGCTTCTCAAGACCAAGAGTGCCTGCAAGAGAAAATGCTTCGTATGAGATACCTTCCATCATACAGCCATCACCGCCGAGCACAAAAGTGTAGTGGTCAACGATAGGATAATTTTCTTTATTAAATGTTGCGGCAAGATGTTTTTCTGCCATTGCCATACCAACTGCCATTGCCATTCCGGCTCCAAGAGGTCCTGTAGTTGCTTCGACACCAACTGTATGACCGTATTCCGGATGTCCCGGAGTTTTTGAACCAAGCTGGCGGAAATTCTTCATATCTTCTATTGTAACACCATAGTTGAAGAAGTGAAGAAGTGAATATAAAAGTGCAGAACCATGTCCGCCTGAAAGAATGAAACGGTCTCTGTTTGCCCATTTTGGATTGGCAGGATTGTGCTTCATGTGGTGTGCCCAGAGCTCATATGCCATTGGAGCAGAGCCGAGCGGAAGACCCGGATGACCCGAATTGGCTTTCTGAATTGCATCAGCTGCTAATACTCTGATGGAATTAACGCTTTTAGTATCTATATTTGTACTCATTACAATTCTCCTTATTGTTTGAAATTGTGTTATCTATGCGTTTGATTCCTTTTTTGCCAGATATTCGTTTATAGAATTAATTACTTCATCAACATTCATTCCGTGAACCATGCAAGCTTCCTCTAATGACTCCATGGCAGCAGATGGGCAGCCAACGCAGTGCATTCCTGCAGCCATAAGGATAGCTGCGTTACCCGGATCGATTTCAATGATTTCGTGAATTAACATTGATTTATTAACTGTTTGTGACATAATTGTACCTCCTGATAATGTGTTAATAATTCTTTCGTTATATTATGTACTTTTTTAGCGCATTTATTATAGCATAGTTCGTCTAAAAATGTCTATCTTATTGTCTTTTGCTTTGAATTAGATAACTTGTGTATACTGTATACAATCTGTGTACAAAAAAAAGTACAATTAAATGGTTTTAATGCGTTGACTTGTATACAATTAGAAATTATAATGAGTTTAGCATCAAATTTGTGAAGTCAAATTTGAACAAAAAATATAATGTCGGGTCATCGAGAAGGTATGTGACTCGTATAGAAAAAGGAGGAATTTACACAATGGAAGCAACAGGATGGAATGGCTTTGTGCCTGGAAAGTGGCAGAACAGTGTAGACGTAAGAGACTTTATTCAGAAGAACTATACTCCATATGAAGGAGATGATTCTTTCTTAGCAGAACCTACACAGAATACTAAGGATTTATGGCAGATGGTGCTTGATCTTAGCAAGAAGGAAAGAGAAGCAGGCGGTGTTCTTGATATGGATACATCAGTTATATCAACATTAACATCACATGCTGCAGGATATCTTGATAAGAGCAAAGAAACTATCGTAGGTTTCCAGACAGATAAGCCATTCAAGAGAGGAATGAACGTATACGGTGGTCTTCGTATGGCTATGAAGGCTTGTGAAGACAATGGATATAAGGTAGATCCGGAAGTAGTTGATTTCTTCTCAAAGCATAGAAAGACACACAACGAGGGCGTTTTCGATGTTTACGATGCAGAGATTAGAGCATGTCGTTCAAATCATATCGTAACAGGTCTTCCAGATGCGTATGGTCGTGGACGTATCATCGGTGACTACAGAAGAGTTGCTCTTTACGGTGTTGATTACTTAATCGAAGATAAGAAGGCTCAGAAAGAGTCATTTGGTCGTATTTATACTGATGATGTTATCAGAGGAAAAGAAGAGATTGCTGAGCAGATTAAGGCATTAACAGATCTTAAGAAGATGGCTTCATTCTATGATATTGATATTTCAAAGCCTGCTACAAATGTTCAGGAGGCAATTCAGGCAGTTTACTTTGGTTACCTTGGTGCTGTTAAGGAGCAGAATGGTGCTGCAATGTCACTTGGACGTACAGCTACATTCCTTGACTGCTACGCTGAAAGAGATTTAGCAAATGGTACATTTACTGAGGAGCAGATTCAGGAGTTCGTTGATCACTTCATCATGAAGTTAAGATGCGTTAAATTTGCAAGAACACCTGAGTACAATCAGATTTTTGCAGGTGACCCTGTATGGGTAACAGAATCACTTGGTGGTATGGGTGTTGACGGACGTACACTTGTTTCTAAGATGAGCTTCCGTTATCTTCATACACTTGACAACCTTGGTACATCACCGGAGCCAAACTTAACAGTTCTCTGGTCTAAGAATCTTCCTACTAACTGGAAGCAGTATTGTGCTAAGATGTCTATCAAGTCTTCATCAATTCAGTATGAGAACGATGACTTAATGAGACCTTGTCATGGTGACGATTATGGTATCGCATGTTGTGTATCTTCAATGGTAATTGGTAAGGAAATGCAGTTCTTCGGAGCTAGAGCAAACCTTGCTAAGTGTCTCCTTTACGCTATCAACGGTGGTGTGGATGAGTGTACAGGAGTACAGGTTGGTCCTAAGTATCGTCCGGTTGAGGGTGATTACCTTGATTATGATGATGTTATGGCTAAGTTTGATGATATGATGGAGTGGTTAGCAAGAGTTTACGTTAGCGCACTTAATATCATTCATTACATGCACGACAAGTATGCTTACGAAAGAATCCAGATGGCTCTTCATGACAGAGACGTTAAGAGATATTTCGCAACAGGTGTTGCAGGTCTTTCAATCGTTGCAGATTCACTTTCAGCAATCAAGTATGCTAAGGTTAAGGCAATCCGTAACGAGCAGGGTATTGTAGTAAGCTACGAGACAGAGGGCGAGTTCCCTAAGTATGGTAACAATGATGATCGTGTTGATGAGATTGCTGTATATGTTGTTAAGACATTTATGGATAAGCTCAGAAAGCAGCACGTATACAGAAATGGTATTCCAACACAGTCAATTCTTACAATTACTTCAAACGTAACATATGGTAAGAATACAGGTGATACACCTTGTGGTAGAAAGAAAGGTCAGCCATTCGCTCCAGGTGCTAACCCAATGCACAGAAGAGATACACATGGTGCTTATTCATCACTTTCTTCAGTTGCTAAGCTTCCATTCTCAGACGCTCAGGATGGTATTTCAAATACATTCTCAATCATCCCTGGAGCTCTTGGTAAGGAAGATCAGGTATTCGCTGGAGATCTTGACGTAGAATTATAAGAATTATAATTAGTAATATTTGAAAGAGGGTATGAAGATGGCACAAAGTATTGAAGAAATCGTTGCAATGTTAGATGGAATGGTTGAAAAGGAAACCGGTCATATCAATATAACAGTAGATGAAAATCAGGTTGGCGATAGTATTCAATCTATGAATAGCCTGGACTGTGCTAAAGGTGATTTGGCTTGTTCCGTACCTACACTTTTTGAAGGCATGGATGATTGCTTTGCCGATGATTATAAATAAGAAATGGTGTTTTAAAACATACACAAATATATAGGAGGTAATTTAGAAATGGCTAGTACACAGCAGATTGATAACTTAGTTGATATGTTAGATGGTTACGTAGATAAAGGTGGTTATCACCTTAACGTAAATGTTTATAATAGAGATACTCTTCTTGATGCTCAGAAGCATCCTGAGAATTATCCACAGCTTACAATCCGTGTATCAGGATATGCTGTTAACTTCATCAAGTTGACAGAGGAGCAGCAGAACGACGTTATTTCACGTACATTCCATGAGAATCTTTAATTCGTGAATGCGTAAAAAAAAAGGACATTATTTTGTAACGTCCTCAAAATGCAAAACATTTAGCGAGATGGATTTATCCATCTCGCTTTTTTTGCAGGAAGCTTATCATTTCCAATACAAAAAAAGCTTGGATATTTTGAAATAGAATGA
>CALZHV010000047.1 GCA_945787485.1 uncultured Lachnospiraceae bacterium | reverse complement strand
TCAGATTATGGCAACAATAACCATCAGGTAATGAAAATAAAATCATTTGATATATTTTCCATATTTTCAAAATCTATTGTATTTTTATTCATAATCAGAAAGACACCTCCTTAATTTTTTTATTGCCTGATTATAAACCCATGTAACTGTTCCCATAGGTTGTCCTAATATTTCACTTATCTCCTTAAATTTCAATTGTCCAACAAGCTTCAAATCAACGATTTGTTTTTCGTTTTGATTAAGACTTTTCATGGCATTTTGAATGTCATAGCTCATCATAGCTTCATCTTCTACGGAATTTTTAGTAATTAAATCTGCATTTACCGAATCAATATAATCATTTGCTGACTCTTCATCTTCTTTTGTTGAAGCGAGCACTTCTTTTTTTCTTTTTCGTAAATAATCAAGTGCCATATTTCTTGCAATGGTAATCATCCATGTTCTGTGACCATTACCTTTTTGAAATCCTCCGGCAACCCTTACAAGCTTAATGAAGAACTCTGATGTCAAATCTTCCGTATCCTCTTTATTTCCCACCACATTATATATTGTTACATAAATTAACTTTATATATTCTTCATATATAATTTTTAGACCTTCACTGTTGCCGGCAAGCATCATATCAATGGCAAGTTGAAATTCTTCATCTGTCACCGGTACTCCACCTACTCTCTATATACGTTTTAAATACTGCTTTTTATGATAAAAATACTAACATATTTTAACATTTTAATTTCACTATTACAATTCTAAGTATATTTTTATTTTCTCGAGTAATTGTCCTCATTTTCACACAATATTCATAATACGCTTTATTATTTATTTGATATCGAACTCATTTTGTATTATAGTATATCTTAATTAACAGTTTAAAAAAAAAGGAGGGTTCAGATGAATCTAAACGAATTTTCTACAATAACGCCTGAATTCCGCAGATTAGCTAAGCTTTGCGAGGCACGCGACTTAATAGACCCTGAACTTTATTCAAAATACCAGGTTAAACGTGGATTACGTGATTTAGACGGTAAGGGAGTTCTTACAGGACTTACTGAAATATCAACTATTAATTCGTCAAGAATCATTAATGGTGTTCCGACTCCAATTGATGGTGAATTATTTTACAGAGGAATAAATATATTTGATTTAGTAGAAGGTTTTACAAGTGAAGGAAGATTTGGCTATGAAGAAACCGTATATTTACTTTTATTCGGTGAGCTTCCAACAAATGATGAACTTGAAAATTTCAAATCGCTGCTTGGCTCATACAGAAGACTTCCAAAGGATTTTGTAAGAGATGTTGTTCTCAAAGCTGCAAACAAAGATATTATGAATGCAATGGCAAGAAGTATTCTAACACTCGCATCATATGACCAGAACACAAACGACTTAAGTATTCCAAATGTACTTAGACAGTCTATTGAGCTTATTGCCAACTTCCCTTCAATTGCTGTTTATTCATATCTGGCTCACAGACATTACGATTTAGGCAGAGGCTTATATATACATAAGCCAAAACCGGAATTATCTACAGCCGAAAATATTCTCAGACTTCTTAGAATCAATAAATCATACACTGATACTGAAGCAAAGGTACTTGATCTTGCATTGGTTCTCCATGCAGAACATGGCGGTGGTAACAACTCTACATTTACAACACATGTTGTTACATCTTCCGGAACTGATACCTACTCTTCTGTTGCAGCATCTTTATGTTCATTGAAGGGGCCAAAACACGGTGGAGCAAACATCAAGGTTAAGCTTATGTTTGATGACTTAAAGGACAAAGTACACAACTGGGAGGATGAAGGTGCTATAAGAGATTACCTAAGTGCCTTGTTGGATAAGCAAGCCTTTGACAAATCCGGTTTGATTTACGGAATGGGACATGCAGTTTACTCAATTTCCGACCCAAGAGCAGTTGTGTTTGAAAAATTTGTTGATAAGCTTTCTGAGGAAAAAGGCAAGCAGGATGAATATAATTTGTACAAACGTGTGGCTAAATTATCCAAAGAAGTAATTGCGGAAAAACGAAAAATATACAAAGGTGTAAGTCCTAACATTGATTTCTACAGTGGTTTTGTTTATTCAACTCTCGGTCTTCCGGACGAACTGTTTACACCACTTTTTGCAATTGCAAGAATAGCAGGATGGAGTGCTCATAGAATTGAAGAATTGATTAATGTCAATAAGATTATAAGACCTGCTTATATGTCAATCGCAGAAAACAAAGAATATGTACCGCTCAATCAAAGATAATTCTTTATGGGAATTATAATTATATGCTGTATTTAATCATGATTTTATATGCCATATTTTATGATAATTTTATCTGATATATTTAACGATAATTATATATTGATGAATTTAACCATAATTTTATCTGATAATTTTAATTTAATAAAAAACAGGGAAATTAACCACATACTCCGGTTCTAATCTCCCTGTTTTTTTATTCCACTTTCATCATCCTATATCCGACACCTATATGTGTCTGAATATATTGTGGCGAATCAGCATCCTTTTCAAGTTTTTTTCTAAGAGTCATCATAAAAACCCGCAATGATGCAACATCATTTTCCCAGCTGCTACCCCATATACTCTGAGTAATAAATGTATGCGTCAAAACCTTTCCTACATTTCTTGAAAGAAGACATAAAAGCTTATATTCAATAGGTGTAAGATGCAATTCTTCATCTCCCAGATACGTACAGCCGGCAGCATAATCTATTTTCAACCTGCCATTAATAAAAACAGATGCTTCCGCTGTTGCCTCATTTTGCATCATATTTAGTCGTCTTTGTGTTACACGCAGCCTTGCCAGAAGCTCCTCAACTGAAAATGGTTTTGTAATATAATCATCAGCTCCCGCATCCAATGCTTCTATTTTATCGTTATCCTCACTTCTTGCACTGATAACTATTATCGGCATATTTGACCATGTACGTATTTTTTTGATAACATCGACTCCGTCCATATCAGGAAGGCCCAAATCGAGAAGCACAATGTCAGGATTATGTGAAGATGCCTCCAAAATAGCATCATCTCCATTTGGTGCCGTAATATATCTGTAATCATGCGCTTTTAATGTTGTTGTGATAAGATTTTTTACTGAATTATCATCTTCAACAACCAATATCAAATTTTTATTCATGAATTTCCACCTCCCCTGCGGGCAATGTAATTGTAAATACTGTTCCGTGCGGTACATTGTCTGATACTACTATTGTACCTCCATGCGCATTTACAATTGATCTGCATAATGATAACCCAAGCCCCAGACTACGACGACTGTCAGCAATTTTATTAGTACCTGTGTAAAACATATCAAACACTCTTTCTTTCATATCATCAGGTATTCCGTCACCATCATCCAAAATTGATATAAATGCTTTATTATCCTGTTTCCATGTTTTTATTAAAATAGTGGAATTTTTTGGAGTATATTTTATGGCATTATCTACAATATTTATTATAACCTGTATCATGAGCTTTGCGTCCATCTTGGCAAGCAGATATTCTTCCCTGTTTTGAACTACAATTTTATGCTCCACGCTTTTTCTGTTTACATGATTTAACGCTTCCGAAATAACATCATCTATTAAATCTTCCGTAATATGAAGATTAAGTCGCCCATCTTCAATTCTCGTTACCGAAAGTATATTTTCCACAAGGTTAATTAACCACATGGAATCATCATAAATATCAGTACATATCTGCCTCTTTGTTTCATCATCAAACGAATCTCCGTTTGATAAAAGATTACTTGCATTTCCCGAAATAGAAGTAAGCGGAGTTCTTAAATCATGCGAAATTGTACGCAAAAGATTTGAACGGAGCTGTTCATTTTTGGCAATAATCGCAGCCTCTTCTTTTTCTCTTGCATTCTTTTCATTTTCAAGCGACAAGGCTGATTCGCCGAGTATTGACAACAAAATACTTTCTTCAAAGGAATCAAGTGGTTCTTCGCCGATATAAATTCCAATAACACCATAAACGCGATGATTGACCCTTAATGCAAGATATAAACATTTTGCCTCCGGAAATGTATCAGTAGTCGCTCCTGCACGCTTGTTATTCTTTAACACCCACTTTGCAACTTTTCTTTCACCAGTGTCTGTTATATCTTCTTTTGTCAAATGCTTTGAAGCGGAAAAAACAGCCGGTTCGCTTAATTCTTCTTCCTCTGATAAATAAATAACTATATCTTTTTCAAGCAATTTAACAAGCTGGCTTGCTGTTGCACAAACTATTTCATTCTTATCCTTTGCATGTTGCAAAAGCTGATTAGTGTCAAGCAGCACCTTTGTTCTGTAAGCGGCCTGTGACTCCTGCTTTGCATGATTTTTTAGCTGTACCGCAAGCGAACTCGTAAGAAAAGCTACCAAAAACATAATTAAAAATGTCACCGGATATCCTTGCCCACGTGCTATAAATGAAAATAGCGGCTCAGTAAACAAAAAATTATAAGCTAATACACTTACAACAGATGAAATCAGACTGTAAATTCTATGTTTTGTTATAACAGAAATTACGAGTACACCAAAAACATATACTATAATAATATTTGCTTCCGCAAAGCCCAAAAAATGAAACAACATTCCAATACAGCTTGATAAAATCAGAATTGCTGTGCTCTTTATAAAATCAGAAAACAAAACATTACACCTCCTGTAAGCCTGCTTCGACGCAATACTCATTATATCACAGTATAAAATTGTTATCTACTTTGATTAACAGACAATCTATGTCCTTAAATAATCAGATATGGAAACACTTTTGTATATTTTTTGTATCTCCCAGTACCAAAATGGTATCGCCCGTTTCAAACCTTGTCTGTGCTGAAAAATTAAGATGCATTTTGCCATCACGCTTAATTGCCATTATATTTACGCCATGATTTTTACGCACATCTTCTTCGATAACGCTTTTTCCTATCCATTTTTCCGGTACCCTTATTTCAAAAATCGAATGTTCTCCATCTATTTCTATGTAATCAAGTATGTGGTCAGCGGTATAACGTATTGCTGTCCAGTCTGCGAGCTGTTTTTCCGGATATACTACTTCATCTGCTCCGTTTCTCAAAAGAAATTTTGCATGTACATCTCTTGCAGCACGTGAAACAACCTTTTTTGCGCCAAGCTCTTTTAAAAGCGATGTTGTTTCAAGAGAATTTTGAAAATCATCTCCGATTGTTACAATACATACATCAAAATTACTCACACCCAATGATTCAAGAAAAGCTGCATTTGTAGCATCGCCTATCTGAGCATTCATAACATACGGTAAAATTGCATTAACTCTTTTTTCATTCTTGTCAACAGCCATTAATATCTACATTTTTGCCCACATATATTGGAAGCTTCTTTGCTATATTTCTGCCAAATCTTCCAAGTCCAATCAATAATATAGATTTCATATTTTTTCTCCTTTAACCAACCGTTATTTTTTCCTGCGGATACATAGAACCATTTACATCCACTCCGGACACTGTTGCAAATATTAATGTTAAGCCTCCAACCCTTCCAAAAAACATCAATACAATCAGAATAATCTGCGATGCAATACCAAGCTGTGATGTTATTCCGAGCGAAAGTCCAACAGTTCCAATAGCAGATGCTGTTTCAAACATTGTCGTAAGAATCGGAATATTCTCTATACGACTTATAATCATAGCACCAAATACAAACATAAATACATACATTAAAAAAATAGTTGCTGCGCTTTTAACAATATCATCTAATACACGACGTTTGAATAAATGCGTATTATTTTTTTTGCGAAATACTGAAAATGCAGTAGACACCAAAACTGCTATTGGCGTCGTTTTCATACCTCCTGCCGTAGAGCCCGGTGCTCCACCTATCAACATCAGCATAATAACAAGCATTTTACCTGTTTCAGTAAAGGCTGACAAATCAGTTGTATTAAATCCTGCCGTTCGTGTTGTAACAGTCTGGAATATTGAGCATAAAACTCTTTCTTTGAACCCAAGCATTTGATACTCGAAAAAGAAAAAATAAACGGCAGGAATAACAATTAACAAACCCGTAACTATAAAAATAACCTTACTTTGCATTCTGTATTTTCTAAAATGAATTTTGTTTGTTTTTATATCATCCCATGTCAAAAATCCTATTCCACCGATAATGATTAATGCCATTATTACAATGTTAATTAACGGATTTGACGAATACGTTGTCAAAGAGGAACACGGCTCCTTAACCCCAATCAAATCAAAACCGGCGTTACAAAATGCCGAAACTGAATGAAACAATGAATACCATAACCCTCTGGCAATTCCAAAATCATAAATAAACGATGGTAACAGCAAAACTGCTCCTGTTAATTCAATAATTAATGTTGTTTTTAAAATAAATTTTGTCAGACGAACGATACCGCCTACATGATGTGCAGAAACCGCTTCCTGCATAGTGCTCCTTTGCATAAGACCGATTTTATGCCCTGAAAGTGCTGAAATTGCTACCGCAATCGTAACAATACCCATTCCTCCTATCTGAATAAGTATAAGAATAACACCTTGTCCGAATATTGACCAATATGTAGCCGTATCATGTAACACCAGGCCTGTAACACATACTGCAGATGTTGACGTAAACAATGCATCTGAAAACGTAGCACCCTTACCGTCCTGTGTCGCAAATGGCAACATTAAAAACAGGCTTCCCAACAATATTACAGAAAGGAAACCCAATATAATAATTTGAAAAGATGTAATATGATTATGCTTTTTATTTTTCGGACTCATAATTTATTCCTACGCAATCTTTTTATAAATTTAACGGTCTTAATTCTAGCTTAATCGGTATTAAATCTGCATAAGCAAAAACGACACAATATTAAGATTGTATAAAGATTTCATTTTCTATATTATTTCTATTTTATTTATTTACTATTATATTTATTAAAAAAAATTATAAAGCTGTTCCGCAAAATACTATTTTCACAAAACAGCTTTATATTTTTATTTAATCGGTATAAGCTTTATGTTCTCCGATTCTACTTTCTTACCTGTATTTTTTATTATTATACTCAGTATTCCATCCTTAAATGCCGCGGTAATATCTTCCTGCTTTACTTCATTGCCTACAAAGAAGCTTCTTTTTGATACCCCTGTCTGACGCTCTTTTCTAATGAAATTTGTTTTATTTTTTTCATTTTCTATGTGCTCCGGCATGGTAGCAATTATTGTAAGCTTTCCGTTTACAAGCTCTGCCTGTATGTCTTCTCTAGCAAACCCGGGCAGCTCTATCTCAAGCAAATAATTGCCGTCCTTTTCCTGAATGTCAGTCCTCATAGTGTTTGGAATTCCTTTTTTGTCATCCCCGTAGATATTAATTATGTTTTCATCAAAAATCATATTAAATTACCTCCTTTTATTTGAACGTTCTTCTTAAGGAAGGGCGCATATTTACAGAATATCCTCTTCGATACTGTCAAGAAAGATTTTCAAATCAGCTCTTGCATTTGATATCTCATCCTTATTTTGTTTGTCCAGAACAGTTTCAAAAGCTGTCATTTTTTTCTCAATAAGCATTCTGACATCTCCGGTCGCTTCTTCGTACATTCTATCACCTCTAAGTAATAAAAGTTTATTTGCTTCCTGTTCCCTCGGATGTATTTTAAGCTCAGCTAAAGCTTCCAGTCTCTCTTTAATTTCCTCATCGGAAAGTGTATTTTCATCATTCTTTATAATAACACTTTTTGAAACCTTTGTCGAAATAACTTTTACTTCTACTTCCAAAATTGAATTTATATCATATGTAAATGTAACATCTACACATTCTTTACCTGCCGGTCCGATAGGAACAGGTAATTGAAGCTCTCCCAAAAAGACATTATTCCTTGCAAATCTGCTTTCGCCCTGCAATATTTTTACACATATTGCGTTCTGATTATCAGCTGCGGTATATAACCTCTCTGTTCTGCTAACCGGTATAACTGAATTACGTTCTATGATAGGAAGATAATGTCCGCTTTCAAAATTACCGTTTCCTCTGCTTACAACAATAGAAGTGCCAAGCGTAAACGGACACACATCCGTAAGCACCATCTCTCTTACAGCTTCATTTCTTTCTTTCATAGCTGCCTGAATAGCTGCACCAATAGCAACTACTTCATCAGGATTTATAGAAGTATTAGGAAGTCGTCCGAATAATCTACTTACAAATCTTCTTACAATAGGAAGCTTTGTAGCTCCACCTACAAGAATAATTTCCTCAATATCATTAAGCTTTATATTTGCATCCTTCAGACTTCTTTCTATAGGTTTTTTTATTTTATTAAGTAATATCTGACAGGATTTCTCATAATCATCAATCGATATTTCATATTCGTAAACTTCATCATTAATTTTACATTTCATCACAGCAGTTTTATTATCGGAAAAATCCATTTTTGTCAATTCTGCCTGCTTATAAATATGTGCCTTTGTTTTCTCATCCAAAGAGTCTTCATCAATATTTTTCTCTCTGAAAAACATTTGCATAAGCACCTGTGTAAAATCCTCTCCACCAAGGAAATTATCACCTGCTACAGCCCTTACTTCCATAATATTTTGGTACAATTCAAGTATTGATACATCGAATGTACCTCCTCCAAGGTCAAATACCAAAAACTTAGTATCTGCTTCCCTGTTATTTAAGCCATACGATATTGCTGCCGCAGTAGGTTCGCTGACAATTCTCTCCACGACAAAGCCTGCTAATTCTCCTGCTCTTTTTGTAGCCTTTCTCTGTGAATCGTTAAAATATGCAGGAACACTAATAACAGCTTCTTTCAACTCGCAATCAAGAAAAATTTCAGCATTCTCTTTTAGAGATTTTAATACAAAGCTTGATAATTCTTCCGCTGAAAAAATGCGTTCACCCAGTTTGAATTCTCTGGAAGTTCCCATACTTCTTTTAAATATCTCTGCTGTTTGTTCAGGATGAATAAGCTTTCTTTCCTTTGCCGTCTTTCCTACATATACTACACCTTCATCATCGACACTTACAACCGAAGGAGTAAGATAATCTCCAAGCTGATTTGGTATAACCTGTGCCTTTTCTCCATCAAAATATGCAATTAAACTATTAGTCGTTCCTAAATCAATGCCAACTATCATTTATCTTTTAATTCCTTTATCTTTTTTTCATAAAGTGCATTATGACCACATACATCAAGTGCTTTTTCAAAATAATCCAATGCTTCTTTGTATTTCTTTTCTTTTTCACATATCAAACCTAATTCAAATAATGCTTTATGACACATTGAATAATGACAACCCAGACATCTTTTTTGATTGAGAATGTCCAAAGCAGTTTCTTTCGCTGTTTCATAATCTTTAAGCAGTCTGCGAAGTTTAACAAATTTAACAGTTTCCTTCGGATTATTGTTTTTTATTAATTCATTTGCAAGCTTGATACATAATTCCCAAAGTTTTTTATTGTACTTTTTTTGTTTTGACAGAACATGTATTATTTCAATATAATAGTTTTCTTTATTATCCTTGTCAAGTTCTATGGCATTTTGATACAGTTTAATCACATTTTCAATAATATCATTTTCATTTAATATCTCTGCCATTTTGGCAATTATTTCATAATCATCAGGATTATTATTAATGCCAAGCATATAGCACTCATTTGCACGCGATAGCAAGCCTTCTTTACCATATATATCGCACAAATATACAAGGCAATCCTGTTTTTCCTTTACATTTTTTGTAGTCTCCATGAATTTGGTCAAAACCTCGATTGCTTCATTTACCTTTGCACTTCTGTATAACAGCTTTGCATATTCCATACAAACATTTATATTTACACCATAATTTTCTATGTAACACGCATAAACCTGTTCACTTTTTTCAAATTCCTTAGTGCATTGATACACTCTTGCTTTAAGCAACAGTACATCCTTTACAAATTCTTTTTCGCTGTCATCCGCATATTTTATGGCATTATCATATGACTCTAAAGCTTCTTTAAAATTCCTGTGATATTCATAAATCATTCCAATTCTGCTGTAACAATATGAATTTGACGGGTCAATTTCCAATGCATTTTTAAAATCAGAAATTGCACTCTTATAATTCTCGAAAAATCTGTGAATAATACCTCTGTTTAAATAATAGACAAGTCCCGGCTTAATCATTATCTGCATAGACAGCTTTTCTAATGCTTCGGTATATCTTTCCTGCTGTCTGTACACTATACCGAGTCTCCCATTTGCACTTTTATGCTCCGGATTAATATTTATTGCTTCCTTCAAATATTTTTCAGCATTGTCAAAATCATCCTTATAGTCATATATTTCGCCTATCTTGACATATACGTCTTCAATTCTTATATCTTCTGCCAAATCAGAGCTTTCTTCATTATATCTTTCGCATATGCTCTTAAGAAGTTTGATTGCATCATCTTCTTTATCACTTTCAATCATAATCAATGCTTGATAATAATCCATGGTATCGCTTTTAATCTCAAATGCGTTATATCTGTCTACAACTGCCTGTGCACCTTCTATCTGCTCATATTTCAAATATAATTTTATTTCAATAACATACGGTTCAACCGTATACGGGAAAATTGCTATAGCTTTTTCGCAATATAAAAGAGTTTCTTTTATATAGTCCATTTTATAAAATGCTTTTGCCATATAATAGTATCCCATATAATTTTTATCATCTTTTTGTAACAGTTCTTCACATGCCAAAATACATTTTTCATATTCTTTTAATCCATACCAAAGCTCACAATTTGCTTCGTAAGAAAGAACCATTTCATCATGTTCTTTTGAAAGAGATACATTAAGATACGGTAATGCTTCATTATATTTTTTCATTCTTATATAACAATCAGCGATAAGGAAATTTACATATTCGTATCTTTTTCTTTTCTCATTTGCTTTTTCTGTTTTGTCATTTTTATCAAGTCTTTCTATTGCTTCTTTCCATATTTTAAAGCAGGTAATAGCTTCGTCATATTTATTAAGGCAAAGATAAACCCGTCCTTTAACATTAAAATACTCAAATTTCTTTTCTTCCGAAGGTAAAAACTTTTCCAGATTTTCCAATGCATTATCAAACATGTAGCATTGATAATATGACCATCCAAGCTCAAGTCTCAAATCATCAACACTTTGGAACTCACAATCCTCTTCAAAGACATATTCCTCGCCACTTTCTATTCTTTGAATAATCGAATTTATTTCCTGTATTATTTTTTGATTTGAGCGAATCATTCCAAGCCTTACCCGGCTGTCATAATGATTCACTTTTAACAAATCCATATAATCATTTCTTGCCTTTTTATAATCACCCTTATAATAAGCAAGCTGTGCATACTTTGTTTTAAGATTAAAATCTTCAGCATCAATATTTTTTGCTTCGGCAAAGTATTCCTCGGCTGCTTCGACATTTCCTGTTATCAGCGCAATATTTCCACAGGCAATTAACAATGAAATTTCTTCAGGATAATCATCACATTCTGTCTGAAGCTTTTCCATTACATCTAAAAGCTTTTCTTTTTTTTCTTCATCCAAATCTTCATCAAAAACAAATTCATTTATCTGAAGTTCATTGAATACTATTTTCATTTCCTCAATTGCAAGATATGGATGAAATACATTCATTGAGGCCAAATCTTCAAGCATTTCTCTTGCAGCAGGCTCGCCGTTTCTTATTGCAGAATCCAGTCTGTAATATCCATCAATAAATGAATCATATTCCTTTTCATTTCCGTTTAACAGATAATAATTAAGAACATCCTTGTATTTTGAATTACTTATTATATAATCAATAAATTCCTGAGGGAATTTTTCGCCAAGTTCTTTTTTTCTGTTTTCTATATCAAAAGTTTCATTTATACATTTCCATATTTTATGAGGGAGAAAAAAATGAGACTCCAGATACAAAATTAATTGTGAAAGCGCATCCTCACCCGTAACTAACGATACAAAACAATCACTGTTAAATAAATCTATCCATTTTTGCTCGTTAATTCTATCTTCAAAGCATGAATATATCTCATTTATTTTTTCTGTGATACCACTATTTTCATATTGATTATCATTTTTTTCCTCATTTTGCTGTTTAGATAATATTAATGCTTCCTCATAGGCGCCACGCAATTTTTTAAAGCCTTCCACATCATCCTCAGGATTTACAAACACCAATTTTCCCCTATAAGCATTTTTTATTATTTTTTCGTCATTTGTCGGCTCAATGCCGAGAACATCCCATACACTCATAAAATTCATCCTTCTATATATACAGACAATAAAAGCCACCTAACGAAAGGTGGCTTTTATTGTCCGTGATTTTGTCTTAAAGCATCGCTTCTAATGTTTCTCTGATAGCTTTAATAAAGTTCTCGCTATTTAATACAGTAACATCCTCAAGGGTTGTTATCAAGGCAAGATCCTTTGTCATTTTACCATCCTCTATTGTCTTAATTGTTGCCGCTTCAAGCTTGTCAGCAAAGTCAACAAGCTCAGGTAACTCATCAAGCTCACCACGTTTACGAAGAGCACCTGTCCATGCAAAAATTGTTGCAACAGAGTTTGTTGAAGTTTCTTCACCATTAAGATGCTTGTAATAATGTCTCTGAACAGTTCCGTGAGCAGCCTCGTACTCATATTTTCCATCCGGTGACACAAGAACTGATGTCATCATTGCAAGTGAACCGAAGGCTGATGAAATCATATCACTCATAACATCACCATCATAATTCTTACATGCCCAAATAAATCCGCCTTCTGACTTCATTACTCTTGCAACTGCATCATCAATCAGTGTATAGAAATATTCTATACCTGCTGTATCAAATTTTTCCTTATATTCTGCATCAAATATTTCCTGGAAAATATCCTTAAATGTATGATCATATTTTTTAGAAATAGTATCCTTTGTTGCAAACCATAATGTCTGCTTTGTGTCAAGTGCATAATTGAAACAGCTTCTTGCAAAGCTTGCAATAGACTTATCAATATTATGCTGTCCCTGTATAACTCCCGGACCATCAAATTTGTGAATTGTTTCTGTAATCACCTGTCCATCTTCACCTGTAAATACAAGCTGTGCAGTACCGGCTCCCGGAACATCAATTTCGACACTCTTATATACATCACCATATGCATGTCTTGCAATTGTGATAGGCATTTTCCAATTTTTTACACATGGTTCTATACCTTTTACTACTATTGGTGCGCGGAATACTGTACCATCGAGAATTGCTCTGATTGTTCCGTTTGGACTCTTCCACATTTCCTTAAGATTATACTCTGTCATACGCGCAGCATTTGGAGTAATTGTTGCACACTTAACAGCTACACCATACTTCTGTGTTGCATATGCAGAATCAAATGTTACTTTGTCATCAGTCTCATTTCTATACTCTAAGCCCAAATCATAATATTCTGATTTTAAATCTATAAAAGGGTAAATAAGCTCATCCTTAATAATCTTCCAGAGGATACGAGTCATCTCATCTCCATCCATCTCTACTAAAGGCGTTTTCATTTGAATTTTAGCCATAACAATAATTACCTCCTGATAATTTTTTAATTAATCAAACTTTACTCTTTCAAGTTGTACCATTCCATATATTATCACAAAAAAAATAAAAGCACAATAAAACAATATCTTGATTAACCATTTCATTGATTATATACTATATAAAATGTTTTATTTTATTTTTTTAAGTTATATGTATTTAATTTTAAAATTTTATTGAAATCATAATATACAATATGATAGTCTTATTA
>CALZHV010000046.1 GCA_945787485.1 uncultured Lachnospiraceae bacterium | reverse complement strand
AGGCTGAGGAAGCAGGCCTTCTCGGTGATAATATTCTTGGTTCGGGATACAGCTTTAAATTACATATAAACCGAGGTGCAGGAGCATTTGTATGTGGCGAGGGTAGTGCACTTACAGCTTCCATCGAAGGTGAAAGAGGTATGCCAAGAACAAAACCACCTAGAACGGTAGAACAGGGTCTTTTTGGAAAACCAACAGTTTTAAATAATGTCGAGACTTATGCAAATGTACCTATGATAATAACAAATGGTGCTGCATGGTATAAAACAATCGGAACACAAACCAGTCCGGGAACAAAAGCATTTGCAGTAACAGGAAGTATCAATAATACCGGTCTTATCGAAGTGCCAATGGGTACGACTTTAAGAGAAATAGTATATGATATCGGAGGTGGTATCAAAAACGGCAAGAAGTTTAAGGCTGTTCAAATAGGTGGTCCTTCAGGCGGTTGCCTTGTAGGAACTGACCTTGATGTAAAGCTTGACTTTGATTCGTTAAAGAAAATGGGCGCCATGATTGGCTCAGGCGGACTTGTAATTATGGATGAAGATACCTGTATGGTTGAGGTGGCAAGATTCTTCATGAACTTTACGCAGAATGAAAGCTGTGGCAAATGTATACCATGTCGTGAGGGTACCAAGCGCATGCTTGAGATTCTTGAAGACATTGTAGCAGGCAGAGGAACTATGGAACAGCTTAACATTCTTCAGGAACTCGGCGAAGCCATTACAGATACATCTTTGTGTGGTCTTGGCAAGAGCGCGGCACTTCCCGTGCTTAGTACGTTAAGACTGTTTAGAGATGAGTACGAAGAGCATGTTCTTGAGAAGAAATGTCGAACAGGTAACTGCCAGGCACTTAAAACTTATAAGATTAATCCGGAGTTGTGTAAGGGTTGTTCAAAATGTGCAAGAAATTGTCCTGTCAGTGCAATTTCAGGTGTTATTAAGAGTCCATACACAATTGATAGCAGTATATGTATTAAATGTGGTGCTTGTGAGAGCCAGTGTCCGTTTAATGCCATTACGGCAGAGTAGGAGGTGTTAAGTAATGGATTACATGACTATTGATGGCAGATGTGTACCTATTGAGGGTGAGAAAAATATATTGGCCGTAATAAGAAAAGCCGGGATTGATTTGCCTACATTCTGTTACCATTCAGAATTGTCGGTTTACGGTGCGTGTAGAATGTGTGTTGTTGAAGATGACAGAGGACGCATATTTGCATCATGTTCGGAGCAACCAAGACCGGGTATGGTAATAAATACGACATCTCCAAAGATCAGAAAATACAGAAAGCTTATTATAGAACTGCTTTTAGCTTCACATTGCCGTGACTGTACAGTTTGTACAAGAAACGGAAACTGTGCATTGCAGGATATCGCATTTAAAGTTGGAATCCATGCAGTACGTTTCTTAAATAACAGAAAAGAAGTGCCTATAGACATAAGCTCACCATGTATAGTAAGAGACCCAAATAAATGTATTTTGTGTGGTGACTGTGTAAGAACATGTTCTGAAATTCAGGCAGTTGGTGCTATAGATTTCGTTAACCGTGGCTCAAAAGCAGAGGTGTCACCTGCATTTGGAAAATGTCTCGATGAAACTGATTGCGTTGGTTGTGGTCAGTGTAGAGTATCTTGTCCTACGGGTGCAATATCCGTACGTACAAATGTAACAGATATCTGGAATGCCATTGCAGATCCTAACATAAGAGTGGTTGCGCAGATTGCTCCTGCGGTAAGACTTGCGGTTGGCGATAAATTCGGATTTTCAAAGGGTACAAATACAATGGGCAAGCTTGTTGCAGCACTCAGGCTTATGGGCTTTGACAAAGTATATGACACTAATTTCGGGGCAGACTTAACAGTTATTGAAGAGTCTAAGGAATTTGTTGAAAGACTGGAAAAGAATGAAAACCTTCCTCTTTTTACTTCATGTTGTCCGGGATGGGTTAAATTCTGTGAAACAAAATTTCCGGAATTTGTGGACAATATTTCAACATGTCGTTCACCACAGGGAATGTTTTCTGCTGTTGTCAAAGAGTATTTTGCCAGGGATGATGAAGCAGAAGGGAAGAAAACTTTTGTCGTTTCTATAATGCCTTGTACTGCTAAGAAGGCAGAGATATTAAGACCTGATAACTTTACGGATGGCAGACAGGATACTGACAGAGTAATTACGACGATAGAGATAATCAGAATGATTCGTCAGGCGGGTATAAAATTTGACGAAATAGAGAGTGAATCTCCTGATATGCCGTTTGGTGTAGCGTCAGGTGCGGCATCTATATTTGGTGTTACAGGCGGTGTAACAGAGGCTGTGCTCAGACATATTTCTCAAAAGAAGGATTATCAGACATTATCACAGATAAGATTTTCCGGTGTACGTGGCAATGAGGGCATTAAGGAGACAAGCGTTATGCTTGGTGACAGGGAAGTAAAAATAGCTGTTGTAAACGGTCTGGCAAATGCCGCAGAGCTTTTGAATAAAATAAAAGCTAATGAAGCATATTATGATTTTGTAGAAGTTATGGCATGCAGAAATGGATGTATAGCCGGTGGCGGACAGCCGCTTCCTATCGGACCACGTACAAAGGCAATCCGTATGGAAGGAATATATACGGTTGATAGAGAATCACAGATAAGGTATTCTATCGATAATCCGATGCTTAAGGAAACATATGATAGTATAATTGCAGGAAAAGAGCATAAGCTCCTTCACAGAAATTTAGATTAAAGGAAACAGATATGGAATTAGAAAGCTTGATTTTTGACATGGACGGAACACTTTGGGACAGCGCAGATAATGTTGCTGAGTCGTGGAACAGAGTGATTTCAAAGCTTGATGACATTGATATTACACTTACAGGAGATGATATAAAGGGTGTAATGGGATTGCCGATGGATGTAATAGCATCAAAATTTTTTGCGGATGTGGCACCAAAAAGGCAGATGGAAATAATGGATATGTGCGGTGAATATGAAAATGAATTTCTGGCGGCACATGGCGGACAAATCTATGACGGACTTGAGGCTGCATTAGAGGAGTTATCAGGAAATCACAGATTGTTTATTGTGAGTAACTGCCAGTCGGGATATATAGAAGCATTTCTCGAATATTACGGATTTGAAAAATATTTCGAGGATATCCTTTGCTGGGGTGACAACTGTATGATGAAGGGTGATAATATCAAAAACATCATGGAAAAAAATGGGGTTAATCCTGAAACTACGGCATATGTGGGAGATATACAAGGTGATTGTGACAGTGCATATTATGCCGGAACAAAGTTCATTCATGCTGCATACGGGTTTGGAAGCGTTGACAGATGTGATGCAAGCATTAATTCGATAACTGAACTTGTGGATTTGGTATGTAAATAAAAATAAGCCGGCGACATGCTTCGCCGGCTTATTTAGGTTAAAAGCTACTGATGGGACTTGAACCCACGACCTGCTGATTACGAATCAGCTGCTCTACCAACTGAGCCACAGTAGCACAAAAGACACCAACTATTATACTAATCAACGAAAGAAAAGTAAAGTGGTATTTGAATGTGTTGTATGCTATAATATTATGTTGAAGTAATATAGATATAAACGATTTGGGAGAAAAAAATGGCAAGACAAGGAAGAAAAGATTTAAAATGGGATAAGCTTGATAATACGGCTAATCTGTTCCCTGTCATAGTGAGTGAAAATGTAAGCAATGTTTTCAGATTGTATGTTGAATTGACTGACGAGATTGACCCTGAACTTTTACAGAAAGCATTAGACAGGATACTGCCTTATTTTGATGTGTTTAATTCAAAGCTTAAAAAGGGAATGTTCTGGTATTATTTTGAAACTAACAGTAAACCTGCACCGAAGGTTATGCCGGAAAACACATATCCGTGTCTTTATATTAACCCTTATGAAAATAATGATTATTTGTTCAGAGTGACATATTATGAAAAAAGAATCAATCTTGAGATTTTTCATGTCCTGACGGATGGAAACGGTGCAATGGCATTTTTGAAGGAGCTTACATTTCAATATTTAAGATATAAAAATGACGAGCTTATGGAAAAGGTATCGGATGAAATGCAGGAGGGTACAAGCCTTGACAAGGAAGACAGCTATGTGAAAAATTACAAAAAGGCTGCCAAGAAGGGTTACAAAACCGAAAATGCCGTTATAGTTGAAGGTGAAAAGCTTCCTGTAAATCATTTTGGAATAATCCATGGATATATCGTTTTAAATGATATAAAAACAGTAGCGAAAAAGTACGGTGTAACGATTAACCAGTATCTGTTAAGTGTTTTTGTATGGAGCGTGTACAAGGGATATTTGAAGGGTGCAACATCGGAAAAGCCTATAAGTGCATGTGTTCCGGTTAATCTAAGACCTTATTTTGATTCTGATACAACTAAAAATTTCTTTACAATTGTGTCGGCGTATTTTAAGCCTACAAAGGAAAATTACACCTTCGAAGAGGTTTTAAGGGAAGTTTCAGGGAGCTTAAAGGAACAGATAACAAAAGAAAATCTGGAGAAGTTGTTTTCGTATAACGTATCAAATGAAAAGAATCTGATTATACGTTCTGTACCGATTTTCATCAAAAATATAGCGATGAAAAGTGTGTATAAGAAGTCTGCAAGAGCTAATACCGCGACAGTGACGAATTTAGGTGTTATCAATGTTCCTGAAGAATATACAAAGTATGTGAAAAGATTTGGCATAGTATTGTCGATGTCGAAGGGGCAAAATATTAAAGGTGGAGTATGTTCATATGGTAACACTCTTAACTTTACTTTTAGCTCCAGCATAAGGGAAACAGATGTGCAAAGAACGTTCTTCAGACATTTGACAGAAGAAGGAATACAGGTATCAATAGAAACAAACGGAGTTTATTATGAGTAGATGTAAAAAGTGCAATATAGAAATATTAGATGATACATTTGTATGTCCGCTTTGTAATGCCATTATAAAAAGCGGGCAGGAGGATACTCAATCGACAGAGGAACAGGAAAATGAACAGGAAAAAGAAAAAGTGTCTTGCTCCGTTATGTATCCTGATGTGTCTCCAAAATACAAGATAATGAAATTTATCACAAAGCTTGTTGTATTTTTGTCAATTCTGGCAGAAGGTATTCTTGTGATAATTAATTATGCTACTTATAACGGAGTAAGGTGGTCGCTGATATGTGGTGCCGCACTATGCTATCTTTGCTTTAGTATGGTTTACAACGTCAATTACAGCAGGGGTTACAGACGTACAATAATAATTCAGGCTGTAGGTGTTATTATTGTGTGTCTTTTGATTGATTACGCACTTGGATTTCAAGGATGGTCAATTTCGTTTGCCATGCCGTGTACTATACTCTCAGTCAGTGCTGCGATACTGGTTATGATGATTGTTAATTTCAATATGTTTCAGATGTATATAATGATGGAAATATATAATTTCCTTTTGAGCATTGTCGGTATGGTGGTAATAATACTTGCTCCGGGAATTGACTTTATGGTATTGGCGATTGTTGCGGTAGCCGTTTCAGGATTTTTACTGTTGGGAACGTTGCTTTTTGGAGATAAAAAAGCTACAAATGAACTTAGAAGAAGATTTAGGGTGTAATATGAGTCAGGTAGAAAAGAATAAAAATATTGAAATTGAACAGGCTGAAGACAATATAAGCGTACAGGCAAAAATAGTACGTGATTTGGTGCGCGAATTTAATCAGACAGCTTTTTTGAAAACAAAGCTTCATGATAGCAGACGAGGAGAAAGTGATTTTGACAAGGATTTTAAATATCCAAACCATCTTGAGCTTACAAAATTTTATATGGAGAAATTTAACATGGAGCTTTTGCAGGTAAAAAACAGCATCAATAAATGGGTTGTAATGCAGCTGCATGGTGGCGGATATGTAGGTACATATAAAAATTCATACAGGAAATTTGCAGGTTTATACACGGAATTAGGAAAGGGATTATCCGTGTTGTCGCTTGATTACAGGGTGGCTCCGGAAAATCCGTATCCTGCGGCATTGGAAGATGCCATAACTGCATATGACTGGCTGCTCGAGAGAGGGTATAAAGAAAAAAATATAATATTGGCGGGAGATTCGGCAGGCGGCGGTCTTGCGATGGCACTGTGCCATTATTTAAAGGACAATAACAGAAATTTGCCGGGTGGAATAATTGCCATGTCACCATGGACAGATGTGACGGCATCGGGAGAATCGTATACGGACAATTATGAAATAGATCCGATTTTTGGAAATACAAAGGAAAGTCTTATTTATAATAATCCATATCCGAAGGATGAAGATCCTGCTCAACCATACATTTCACCGGTAAATGGTAATTTCGAGGGATTTCCTCCGATGCTTATACAGGTTGGAACATACGAAATGCTTTTATCTGATTCAAGAAATGTCGTAAAAAAAGCCAAAGAGGCAGGATGCAGAATCAGGTATACGGAGTATGAAGGAATGTTCCACGTATTTCAGATGGCGCTTACAATGGTACCGGAATCAAAGCGCGCATGGTCAGAGGTAGGAAAGTTTATAGAAACTCTTATGGAGGAATAACAAATGAGAATAGCACTTGCTGAGTACAACATTATATGGGAAGACAAGGAATCAAATTTGTATAAGCTTGAAATGATGATGGCAGCATGCAATAACATGATGGTTGATCTGCTTCTGCTTCCGGAGATGTCACTCACAGGTTTTTCCATGAATACATCCAGGACACAGGATATTTCAAATGAGACAATTTACCGGGTGGATAGTCTAGTTAGAACATATGGTGTTGCAGTAGGTGTTGGCTGGGTAATGGGTCAGGTGGATAAATGTGAGAATCATTATACAATTATCACACCTGAGCAGGGAGTTATTCTGGATTATGCAAAAATTCATCCGTTTGGATATGCGGGAGAAAATAATTATTTCAAAGGTGGAAATATTTTGAAAATATGTGAATATAAGGATTTCAGAATCGGTGCAGCGATATGTTACGACCTTAGATTTCCTGAGATATTTCAAAAAATGTCATACATGGCAGATCTTATTGTTGTGCCTGCTAACTGGCCTGAAACAAGAAATGACCATTGGAAAACATTGCTTAAGGCAAGAGCAATCGAAACGCAAAGCTATGTTGCCGGCATTAATTGTGTGGGAGCCATGTTTAACCAGTACTATACGGGAGACAGCACACTTTACGGACCGGACGGAAGAAAATTATCTTACAAAATAATAAATTTAAATAAAAATTTTACACAGGAAGAAAAAATATTTGCCTTTGATATAGAAAATAATGTGGCCGAGATAAGAGCTGCTTTTCCAATCAAACCGGACAGAAGAGAGGATTTATACAGAAATATAGAGGTCGAATATTAAAATGAAATTTTAGAGGGCGAATAACAAATAAAAATACAGAAGACTATTAATATAAAAATATAGTAATACATCGGAGGAGGTGTGTGCGAAAGCACATAACATGAAGGACATATCTGAAAATGAAATAAAAAACAGTGATTATGCAAAAAATAAAGAATCGTTTGACAACAGATTTGATGAGGCATTAAATCAGCTTGATGACAGGGTTGACGAAATTGAGGAGCTTGTTGAGGATAAAATAGAAGAAGCAAAGGGCATTTACAAATATCTTAACCTAAAGCATTTATTTACCGTAAAAGACAATATGATGCCGTACTATGAAATCAACAAAATGATGTACGACAACACTAAGGTAAGCGGTTCCACAATGTGTATTCTTATTCTGGCAATTTTCATTGCATCAATCGGATTAAATACAAATTCCACGGCTGTTATAATTGGAGCAATGCTTATTTCACCGCTTATGGGAAATATTATGGCATTTGGATACAGTCTTGCGGTAGAAGATTTGCACCTTATGATACGGGCAGTCATTGGCTTTGTAATTCAGGTTACGATAAGTCTTATTACATCTACAATATATTTTGCCGTAACACCTATCACGGTTACGACATCTGAGCTTCTGGCGAGAACATCTCCTACAATATGGGATGTTGCAATAGCATTTTGTGGCGGACTTGCAGGAATGATTGGCAGTACAAGAAAACAAAAGCCAAACGTTATACCCGGTGTGGCAATCGCAACAGCACTTATGCCTCCTCTTTGCACGGCAGGATACGGCATTGGAACGGGACAGCTTAGATTTTTCTTTGGTGCAGGATATCTGTTTATAATAAATGCACTTTTTATTGCACTCACGACAGCTCTTGTTACAGCTGCACTTGGAGTACCTCGTAAAAAAGAAAAAAATCAGGTAAAGCAGAAAAAATTACATCGAAAAATTATTCTGATAATAATAATTGCTGTTATACCGAGTGTGTTTGCTGCCGGTTCAGCCGTGAAAGAAAGTATTATTGAAAATGGTATTACAAAATTCGTGGAGGCTGAAATAGAAAACGATGATGTACAGGTTGTAAAGACAAAATATGATTCAAAAGAAAAGGTAATTACAATTACCATTATTGGCAGTTACATAGATGACAAAGAAAATAAAAAGCTTGAAGAAAAATTAAAGAATTACAATCTTGACAACTACAGTCTGCATGTAATTCAAAACACTAAATAAGTATATCTTAATAAATTCTTAAATGTTTAATATCTTTATTCTTAAAAACGATTTTGGCATACTAAAATCAAGGAGGGGAAATTAATGTACAACATATTAATATGTGACGATGAAAAAGATATTGTAGAAGCACTTAACATATATCTTTCAAGTGAAGGCTACAGCATTTTTAAAGCGTACAACGGAAAAGAAGCTCTTGAGATTTTAGCAAAGCAGGAGATACATCTGGTATTGCTCGATATAATGATGCCGGAAATGGATGGCATTACAGCTATGTCCAAAATCAGAAGTGAATCTGCCGTTCCGATTATTCTTCTGACTGCAAAAAGTCAGGACACGGATAAAATATTGGGACTTACGGTAGGTGCGGACGATTATGTTACGAAACCATTTAATCCTGCAGAGCTTAATGCGAGAGTCAAAGCTCAGCTTAGAAGATATATGCTTCTTGGAGGTGGGAGTAAGAACGACGAAAACAAAATAATAATTGGAGGCATAGAGCTTGATGATATTGCAAAAAAAGTAACTGTAGATGGTGAAGTGGTTTCGCTTACACCAACTGAGTTTGATATCCTCAAATTGTTTATGAAAAATCCGGGTAAGGTGTATTCTCCAAAAGATATTTACAGACAGGTATGGGATGATGCTCCGTTTGGCTCGGAAAGTACAGTTGCCGTACATATCAGACATCTTAGGGAAAAGGTGGAAATAAATCCGTCTGAACCGAGATATTTAAAGGTTGTCTGGGGACAGGGTTATAAGATTGAGAATTAATTAAGAAAAGAGAATAGGGATGGAACAAATAAGAAAGAGTACAATATTTAAAATCATTATTGGTATTGGTTTTATTTTGTCACTGGTAGGAAGTATGGTTTTTTCTGCTTTGTGTGCCGGCTTTACGATAAATACGGAAGTTTATGGGGGACCGGACATTGAAGAAGTAAAAAAATCAGTCGTAGGGAAAATAGCCTATGATTATGTGAATACTGCTGTGCAGGATTACTATTATGCTGTTTTAAAGAAAGATGAAAATCTGATAAATTATTATGTGGATTATTTTAGCAAAAATAACTGCAATATGGCTTTTACCATAACACCTATAGATAAAAATATTGATGAGTATCCTATATTGTCTAACTATGAACCGGAGGGAAAAACAAAATATCATTATCAGGATAAACATTATCTTGAAACTGATACTGTTCATAAGACAATAAGATTAAATATGAAGCTGGATGAGATATACAGGAAGCTGTCTGAGGCAAACGGTGTGAGTATCGCATATTGTCTTCAAAATGGACATGTAGTCATATATGATAACGGTAAAATATATAAAACAGGTATACTGTATGATGGTGATGAATATTATGAAGAAACCTATGAGGAAGATGGGTCGTATGAACAACATGAGATAGAAACTCAGGATGTTACAGAAGCTGTCGTCGTAGACGATAATTACGACGCTACTACCGAAGCGATTACAATTGAGAAAATAGGTGAAACAGCAAATTCAGATGAAGAGACAACATTTGAATGGCGCGATGGCATGATTTACGATTTAAGCACCGGGGAATACATTAATGTTGATTATACATTTGAATATAATCCGGATAGCGGACAGTATATTTATCTCAACGAAGATTTGGATAATCTGTATATTTATTATGTGTACTATGAAGGTTTAAGATACTATCTAAATTCGGACGAGCAGTTTTACGAAAAATATAACGAGATGCTTGACAGTCTATCGGATGGAATGGTTCTCAATGCAATTTCAACTTATTATGATGCGGCTGCACAGCAGGTGGTTATTAAGTGTGATTATGAAGACGGAGTATTTTTGAATGTTGATTATGAAGTTGATGAGCAATTTGATGCCAAAGATAATTTTTGCAGGTCGACACTATTAAAATACATTGATGATATATATGCTATGTCTTTGCCGGGGTTAATAATTTCGCTCGTATTTTTAACGCTGTTTACCATATGTATCTGCCTCAGTGCCGGTCATGTTAAGTCAAGTGATGAGATAACGATGAATCAATTCGATAAGATTCCGCTTGATATCCTGCTTGTTGCAATATTTGCGATAATGCTATTTAGCATTATGGGTATGTACAATCAATCAGCTGTTTCGCTTGTTATAGGTTCTGTAGGCTTGTTCGTAATATTGGTTATGTCGCCGTTTATGCTTGAGACGATTGCGACAAGATTTAAGCTTGGCAGAGTGATAAAGAGTACTTTACTCTGGATAATATGCGCAGTAATTGTAAAGCTGATAATAAAAATGTTCAAATATACCAAAGAAAATTTGAATATTTTCTGGAAAGTCGGACTTGCGTATCTGGTTATAAGTGTAGCTGAGTTGGCTTTGATGGTTTTTGCGTGTGCCGGACTTGGCGTTGTATCAATAGTTTTGTTCCTGGTAATAAAATACCTGTTGGCAATTTTGATAGCCATTTCAGTAGTAAATATGTATCAATTAAAAAAAGCAGGCGATGAGCTTGCGGGTGGTAATTCTGCGTATAAGGTCAAAGCGGAAAATATGCTCTGGGATTTTAAGAAACATGGTGAAAATCTTAACAACATTGGTGTGGGTATTCAGCTTGCCGTTGATGAAAGCATTAAAAGTGAAAGACTAAAAACAGAGCTTATAACAAATGTATCTCATGATATAAAGACACCTCTTACTTCTATTATCAATTATGTTGACCTTCTTGAAAAAGAAGACATAAAAAACGAAAAGGCACAGGAATATCTGGAGGTTTTGGACAGACAGTCAGCGAGATTAAAGAAGCTTATAGAGGACCTGCTTGAAGCTTCAAAGGCTTCGACAGGAAATATAAATGTTGAATTAGGACGGATTAATGTAAATGTAATTATGGAACAGCTTATTGGTGAGTTTGAAGATAAACTTCAGGCGCGCAAGCTTAAAACTATTGTAAATGTAGAAAAAGATATAAATACTGAGGTATTTGCCGACGGAAGACTGCTTTATCGTACAATGGATAATTTGATGGTTAATATATGTAAATATTCAGAAGAAAAAAGCAGGGTTTATATCGACGTAAAGAAATCCAAAAATAAAAAGTTTATAGAATCAAATAATATCCCTGATTCAAATGGAGTATTGGAGATAGCCTTTAAAAATATTTCAAAGGATGAATTAAATATTTCCGGAGATGAGCTTATGGAAAGATTTGTAAGAGGTGACAGCTCACGAAATACGGAGGGAAGCGGCCTCGGATTGTCCATAGCAAGAAGTCTGATGAATGTTCAACAGGGTGGAATGGAAATAATAGTAGATGGAGATTTGTTCAAGGTAGTTTTATATCTTCCTATGACAGAAACGGTTATAGAAGAAAAAGAAACATCTGAAAATGTCTAAAATGCTCCAAGATGTCCAAAGATGGGATTGAAAATTTTATAATGTCAGTTTAGTTAAAAAACAAAAAAGGGGCCTGGATTTATATCCAGGCTCCGTCAAATTTCAGAACATCACCGGTGTAATAATCCGGCATTTCCAAAGCTTTTAATACACAGCAGGCGGCTTCCTTGCAGCTTGCCATTCTTCCGTAGGGGATTTCGTCTTCAAGTAAGACACGCTCTTCGGGTGAAAGATGGTTGTTCATATGAGTGTCAATAGCACCAAATGCGATTGAATTTACCGCAATATGGCTTGGAGCTAATTCTTTGGCAAGAGCTTTGCTAAAGCCTATTATGGCACTTTTCGTTGTGGAATACGCAACTTCGCATGAAGCGCCACACAAGCCCCAAACGGAAGAAATATTAATTATCCGACCTTTTTTTTCGTGTATCATGTGAGGAACTGCCGCATGACAGGTGTTATATACGGATGTGAGATTTACATCTATTAGTTGTTTCCAGTCCTCAGGTCTTGTGTCCGTGAAAAGATTTATCTGTGATATTCCGACATTGTTTACTAAGGCATCGATATGACCTGCCTCGGAAATTACGGAATTAATCATTTTACATGTAAAGTCGTAATCACTTACATCGCCTACAAAAATACGGCATTTGCAACCTTTGGAAATAATTTTATTTTGGACTTCTTTTAATCTGTCAGCATTATGCTTGCAGCATATTGCAACATAGTCGTATGATGAAGTGCATTCAAGAGCGATTGCTTCGCCTATTCCTCTTGATGCACCGGTAATAATTATAGATTTCATAAATTTATGCAGGAACGGTTATATGTATACCTGCTTTACATTTGAAAGGGGATGGTCCCGTTTACATGTTACATGAGTAGTATAGCATGAAATGGTTGAAAAATGTATTATAATTTGATATACTACATAGGTTAATATGGATTTTAATGTGCAGAATGGAGGCATTTAATTATGAAAAAACAGAATGCGGTGGGATTATTTTTCTCGACGGTTTTGCGTGCAGCGGTAGTTATATTGGGTATTGCAATAGTAGTGTTTGGAATAGCTTTCCTTATAAAACTTGTTAAAAATGACAGTAAAACAAACAATGAACCGATTACAACAGTCGGCGAAACAGTTCTGACAGAAGCTGAAATGGGAGACGAGCTTCTTTCGGCAGAGTCTACGACAGAGCAGACAACAGAGGAAGCAGTTGTTGTGGATTCAAGATCTAAGACAATACTTGTTCTTAACAGTACTGACGTTACAGGTCTTGCAGGAAGATGGGTGGAAGCACTCAAGGCAGATGGATATACAAATGCAAGTGCTGCAGATTATAACGAACTTCAGACAACTACAAGAATTATTGCGGTTGAAGACGGTGTGGGTACTGATTTGGTACAGTATTTCAATGGTGCAAGCTACGAAGTGGGTACAGTTTCATCAGGAACATCAGCAGATACGACAGGAGTCGACATAGTTATCATTATTGGAACATCAGACCAGGATAAATAGTTTTTGCATATGCATTTCATACCATTAAAATTTGTTTAAAATGATAATTGATTATTAAAATAGCCTAGCTTTTGCTAGGCTGTTTTTGTTTATTTTGAATAAAAAAATTTTACAAAAATAAATCGTATACAAAATGAACAATAATATTTCAATTGTTTTGTTCAATAATAATATGGTTTTTAAAACTGTATTAGTGTAAAATCACATTATTGTTAGTCATCAGAAAATATTTACATAATCTAAGGAGGATTTTTTTAAAATGGCTAGTTTATCACTTAAAAATATTTACAAGATTTACCCTAACGGATTCAATGCTGTTAAGGATTTCAACATGGAAATCGAAGATAAGGAATTTATCATCTTTGTTGGACCTTCAGGATGTGGTAAGTCTAC
>CALZHV010000045.1 GCA_945787485.1 uncultured Lachnospiraceae bacterium | reverse complement strand
TAATTTTTTTAATATAAATGTTTATAGAGAAGCAGAAAAAGATTTTGACATAATATTAATAGACAAAAGACATATGAAAAGAGCGCATGTGATTTGAATAAAATACATGCAATAAAATGGGGTGAAATAATGACAATTGGATTGATAGCACATGATTCTAAGAAAAAATTGATGCAGAATTTTTGTATCGCTTACAGAGGTATTATGTCTCATCATGATTTGTATGCTACAGGCACTACGGGAAGAATGATAGAAGAGGTAACAAATCTTTCTGTTCATAAATTCCTGGCAGGACATACGGGTGGCGAGCAGCAGCTTGGTGCAATGATTGAGAGCAATGATTTAGATATGATGATATTTTTGAGAGATCCACAGACAAAGAAATCTCATGAAGTAGATATCAATAACATATTTACTCTTTGCGACATTCATAATATACCGCTTGCAACTAATTTAGCTACAGCTGAACTTATGATAAAAGCACTCGAAAGAGGCGACTTAGATTGGAGAGAGCTTTTTAAGCACTAGTCATTATGGTAAAAGATTTTATAAAACCTTTAGTGACAATGATTGTAGTAATTATTGTTTTAGCTTCAGGTGCATTTATTAACAACAAAATAGATGATAAATATAATAACACATATGATTTGAACCTTAATACAGAGCTTGTTGTTCAGGATGATGATGCATTACATATGTTTGTCAATAATGCTGTTGTAAAGAAAGACGAGCAGATTAATGATAATCTTACGGCAGGCTGTTATTATTCTTTATTTATTGATGAAGATGATAAGAATGTTTTGGTAGCAAAAAATGCACACAAAAGAATGTATCCTGCAAGTCTGACAAAGCTTATGACAGCTTTGATAGTATGTGAAAAGATTGAAGACGGTTCAATTGGTCTTGATGATATAGTAACACTTGAAAAAAGCTATGACTTATCATCAGAGGGTGTTGGACCATGTGAGATTGGTTATGGTTGTAAGATATCCGTAAAAGATTTAATGTATGGTCTTTTGCTGCAATCAAATAATTATTATGCAATTATATTGGGAGAATATGTTGCCGGGGACATAACTTCTTTTTGTGATTTAATGAACCGGAAAGCTGCTGTTATCGGAGCAACCAATTCTCATTTTGTAAATCCACACGGACTTGATCACCCAGATCATTATACAACAGCATATGATATATATTTAATAATAAAAGAAGCATATTCTCATGAATTAATAAGACAAATTGATTCGGTTAATACATATACGTATTCATATTTAAATCAGGCAGATAATGAAGTTGTTGTTGATATAAGTGCTACAAGCTTTTTTGCACTTGGAATTGTTCCTTTACCTGCAGGATATACAATTGAATGCTGGAAGACAGGTACAACAGATGCTGCCGGAAACGCTTTGGCATTATATTTGACAAAGGATGATAAAAAATATATTGCCATAGCTTCAAATCCTGAATCAAAAACAGAGCTATATTCAGCAATTGTTAAAATGTTGAATTTAGCACAGTAAACAGCTTAAGAAAAGTGATGTGATAAAATGAGTAATACAGGAAACAGAAACATTACAAATAATAAAAATATTAGCAGAAAAAATGCCGTCAGCCGTACTGCATCAAAAAGCAGAAATAGCGGTAGAAACGGCAGAAAATCCAATAATGTTTTGAAATTCAATAAAGACATAAAAATTAATGCTGCAACGTGCGTGATTGCAGCAGTATTATTGTATTCTGTAATATGTATCATTATTGCCTCTCGAAAAGATCCTATTACAACTTATAAGGTAAATAAGAGTGATATTAGTGATAACATAATCTTAAATGGTCTGATTATCAGAGACGAACAAATAATCAATACAACAAAAAGCGGATATGTGTGCTATTACATTCGTGATGGCGAGAAAATAATGAAGAATTGTACAGTTTGTACTATTGATGAAACAGGACAGCTATACAATCAGTTAAGTGATTTTGATAATTATAATTCAGTACTAAAAGCTGAAGACTATGAAGAAATAAGATCAAATATTTCGCTATATAAAGTTTCATATAACAATGATTCGTTTTATGAAGCATATAATTTCAACTCGTCGTTAAACAACAAGGTATTAGAGCTCACAAATGAAGTATTGATGCAGGAATTGTCGGATTCTTCTTCTAATATCAGAATGGCTAAAATTAATTCAATGTATTCCGGTGTTGTTACATATTATGTTGACGGATATGAACAATATAATATAAACAATGTAAAAAAGGAAGATTTTGATAAGTCTAAATATTCTAAACAAACATTAAAATCAGGAAGTGTTGTAAGCGCAGGTTCACCGATTGTTAAGATAATACCTAATGAGGAATGGAATATTCTTTCGGCGATAACAACCGAACAGATAAACAGTATTTCCGAAAATGATTACGTTACTATCCGCATAAATAATTCTACTTATACAATGGATATGCCATATGAAATTGTTAATGGGAGTGACGGTCAGTATATTAATATAAAACTGTCGAAGTATTTATCGAATTTTGTCGATGAAAGATTTGTTGATGTTGAGATAATTATGGATGATAAAGCAGGGCTAAAGGTACCGGTCAGTGCCCTCGTTGAAAAAGATGTTTATAAAATACCTAAGAGCTATTTTTCCGGAGGAAGTAACGAAGAAGGAACAAATTATCTGAATATACAGGTTAAGGATGAAGCCACAGGGGAAATTACATTAAATCAGGTTAAACCTTATGTGTATTTCTCAGATGATGATTATAAATACGTAGATCCGGATTCGTTTTTAAGTACGGATGTTATTCTTGATGTCAACACGCAAAAGACAATTGCTATTTCACTTGTATCGAGCTCTTCGATAAAAGGTGTATATTCAGCAAACAGAGGTATTGCAGACTTTAAAATGGTTGATGTTATTGAGATTGTCGATGAATTTGCTTTGATATCTAATGATGGTGAATTAAAGGAATATGATAATATAATACTTGATTCTTCAAGTGTAAAAGAAAATCAGATAATTTATTAGTTATATGAGGAGAATTCTACTATGTTAACACAAAATTATGATGAAGTATTAAATAATATCAAAGCTGCCTGTGATAAGGTCGGAAGAAATTATGACGAAGTAACATTAATTGCTGTAAGCAAAACAAAACCTTTATCGGATATTGAACAGCTTATTTCACACGGAGTAAATGAATATGGTGAAAATAAGGTACAGGAATTAGTTGATAAATACGAAAATGTTTCAAAACCTGTTAATTGGCATCTTATAGGACATCTACAGACAAATAAAGTAAAATATATTGTTGATAAAGCAAAGCTGATTCATTCAGTTGATTCGTTTCATTTAGCAAAAGAGATTGATAAAGAAGCAAAAAAGAAGAACGTTGTGGCAGAAATTCTTATACAGGTAAACATTGCGCACGAGGATACTAAATTCGGAATAAACGAAAATGATGTTTACGAATTGCTCAATCAGATTAAGGATTTACATAATGTAAAAGTCAGAGGCCTTATGACGATAGCTCCTTTTGTTGAAAATGCCGAGGAAAATAGGGTTCACTTTAGAAATTTGTACCAATTATTACTTGACATAAAATCAAAAAACATCGATAATATTGATATGAGTATACTTTCGATGGGTATGACAAATGATTATATGGTTGCTATAGAAGAAGGTGCAACAATGGTTCGTGTTGGCACAGGTATTTTTGGAGAACGCAACTACAATATCTAAAAGGAGATTTAGTATGAGTATATTGGATATATTTAAAGTTAAAGATTTAGGTGACGATGAATTTGACGACGATTTATTTGATGATGAAGACGATGATGATGATGAATATGATGCGAAACCTGTAAGAAGAGGGGCTAAAAATACAAAGGTTTCATCTTCAAAAACCACATCATATTCAGATAATCAATCAGGGCAGTCTGCTTATAAAACAGAAAGTACATACGGAAAAGGTTCTTATCAAAGTGTAAGAAGCGGACAGTCGGTTTCATATAAACCAAGCAATCAATATTCACGTGGAATGCAGAAACAGAATAATCTTGTAGATTTTAACAGACAATCATCACCAAATGGTGCTATAGATACAAGCGGTGTTCAAGACCACAAACAATAAATGATGCACAAAACATTACAACATACTTAAAAAATGGACTTACAATAATAATTAATCTTGAAGGTGTTGAATTATCTGATGCTCAAAGAATAATTGATTTTGTGGGTGGTGCATGTAATGCTTTAGGTGGTTCAATTAGTGCAATCACAGGCAACATATTTGTTGCAGCTCCACAGGAGACAAAGGTATCAGGGGACTTAAGAGAAGAAATCAGAAACGCAGCTGCTGGGATTAGCCCTCAGTTAGGAAACTATTAATTAATATTCACAAAGGGGGAGGGTATTGTATATGTTAACTCCGGTAGATATACAACAAAAGAAATTTCATTCAGGTATTGGATATGACAAAAAAGATGTAAATACATTTTTTGAAAGTGTAGCAGAAAGCTATGAACAGCTTTATCGTTCAAATGCAGAGCTTAAAGAGAAGGTTATTTCATTAACAGACGGATTACAAAATTATAAGTCAAAAGAAGAGGCTCTTCAGAAATCACTTATGCTTGCAGAAAAGGATTCTGAAGATACTAAATCAAAAGCTAACAGAGAAGCAAAAACAATTGAGCTTGATGCGAAAAATAAGGCAAAGATTATTCTTGCTGATGCTGAAACAAGACTGGAAGAAATAAAAACAGAAATCAAACAGCTCGAGACTCAGTATGCCATGTACAAATCTAATTTTGCATCCTTGCTTAAAATGCAATTTGGCTTTTTAAAAGAAAATGATTTTGATGTTGATTCATATATTGATCCAAATTTCGCAGGAATATTTGCTTCAGGAGCAGCTCCAAGACCAAAGGATTCTTCAGCCTTTGGAGAATTTTCAAGCGATCCGCAAATGAGAGATGAGTCTCCTCTTGGCGGTGCAGGTGGTTACACCGGCATGAACAGTATGAATAGTGATAACATGACAAGTTCAAGTGCTATGTATGGTTCATCATTAAGTGTTGATCCTTTTAATCCAAACAGTAAACCACAGCCCGGAAGATATAATCCGTATGATGGCAGTAATAATACTAATAAATCATCAAAGGCTTCAGGAACAGGTTCAACTACTTTTACATTTGCAGAAGATAAGCAAAAGCAAAAAGCAAAAAAGACAAGTTACAGACCTACAGCTGATGGAACAAATGCTTCAAAACAGCAGGCGCAGACTCAGCAATCAAATAAACCTAAACCAACAACAAAGGCAACTCAGGATGCAAAGGAAAAAGCAGCAAATAAAGCAAATGCTACAGCTAAGCCTACAAGCCAAACAGCTGAAAAAGCCAAAGCAAATACCGTTAAACCTGAGGTAAAGAAGCAGGCAGCTCCAAAGCATGAGGCACCAAAAACAAAGGTTGATGTAAAACCATCAAATACAGATGATAAAACAGTTCATGATTATGAATTTGACAAAGAAGTGGATGATATCATCGCAAAAATAAAACGTGAAGTTGAAGAGCAGCATTTACAGGAGACATCTTCTGAGGAAACAGCTACGGTTAAGGAGGCTGAATCTTCAACAGCTGAAGCATCACAGGAGCAGGCAGAACAGGAAGAGCAGCTTGTTGGTGATGTAGAGGAGAAAAAATCAGGTGTGGCCATGATTTCTGATGGTGAGGAAATTAGTGAAGACGCTGATGATGATGGATTTGAATTTATTTAAAACAAGGAGATATCAAAGATGACTGATAATAACAATTCTTCATGTAAAGATTTGTGTGTGCATCTTGATGGAAAACCGATTTACAATATAGTATATACAACTGATTTTTCATACTTAGCTGATTACATTAAAGAACTCGGTTACAGTGAAAGAAAAATATGTGTTGTGACAGAATCTAATGTAGCATCCTTATATTTGGATGCTATATTAATTTCATTGGAGAATTGTTGTAAAAAGGTTGTTTCATTTGTTTTCCCTGAGGGTGAACAAAGCAAAAATCTTGATGTAGTAAGAAATTTATACGAAAAGCTTATTCTTGAAAAATTTGACAGAAAGGATGTACTTATCGCATTAGGTGGTGGTGTAGTAGGAGATTTGACAGGATTTACAGCAGCTACATATTTAAGAGGTATTGACTTTATTCAAATTCCTACCAGCCTTCTTTCACAGGTGGATTCAAGCATTGGCGGAAAAACGGGAGTGGATTTTGACTCATATAAAAATATGGTCGGAGCATTTCATATGCCGAAGCTTGTGTATATGAATTTGTCAGTTTTAAATACACTAAACGACAGACAATTTGATTCAGGAATGGGTGAAATTGTAAAGCATGGCTTAATTAAAGATGCTGATTATTATGAATGGCTAAAAACAAACAGGAAAGCCATTTCCGGTAAAGACATTGATAAATTGCTCACTATGGTGAGAAACAGTTGTATAGTAAAAAAGAATGTTGTCGAAAATGATCCTACAGAAAAAGGAGAGAGAGCCTTATTAAATTTCGGACATACACTCGGACATGCTATTGAAAAATATATGGATTTTCAATTGTATCACGGTGAATGTGTATTTATTGGTGTAGTTTTAGCAAGCATAATATCTTACAATAAAGGAAATATTTCCAAAGATGATTTAAATGATATATGGAAAACCTGTAATTCGTTTAATTCAGCTAAGCTTCCAAAGGATATAGATATTGAGAAGATTATTTCATATACAAAAAATGATAAAAAGGTAACAGGCAACAGTATAAAGTTTGTTTTGTTAAATAAAATAGGAGAAGCATATATTGATATGAATGTTTCTGATGATGATATGAGAAACGCATTGATATATTATTTGGAAAATGAAAAATAAATATTTTAAAATTTATATAATCCCAATACTTGCAATTGGTTTGCTGACAGCATTTGACCAGCTTACTAAATTTATAGTTGTATCAAAATTAGAATTATATGAATCTATTCCTTTAATAAAGAATGTGTTTAATTTTACTTATATTCAAAATGAAGGAGTGGCCTGGGGAATGTTCCAGGGAAAAAGGGTTATATTTCTAATAATTACTTTTTTTGTGTTGGCATTTTTGTTTTTAATTTACAATAATATATCTGATAATCCTAAGTATAAGTTTTTAAGGATATTACTTGTTGTTTTAACATCAGGTGCCATCGGAAATATGATTGACAGAATAAAACAGGGATATGTTGTGGATTTTTTCGATTTTGAATTGATAAATTTTCCTGTATTTAATGTTGCAGATATTTATGTGACTGTAAGTATGACATTTTTGCTGTTTTTAGTCATTTTTAGGCTTAAAAATGATGACTTTGAGGAAATAATAACCTTTAAGAAAAAAACGACTGAAATCGGCGATTTTGAGAAAAAAGAAGTTGCCGGTGAAACTGACTTGGATAATGATACAACTTTGGAAGATGTGGATAAATAGGAATATATGGAAGAAGAAATCAGATTTACAATTGAAAATGATTTATCAGATTATGCAGGAACAAGAATAGATAAGTTTCTCACCTGCAGATTAGACAATTTTTCAAGAGCTTATTTACAGAAGTTGCTTGAGGACGGTTTAGTTACAGTCAATGGAAATTCAAGTAAACCGAATTATAAACTCAAAAAAAGTGATGAAATAATTGTTGAAGTGCCGGAGCCGGAAATTCTTTCAATAGAACCTGAAAATATTCCATTAGATATTGTTTATGAAGATAATGATATTATTATAATTAATAAACCCAAAAATATGGTTGTTCACCCTGCACCGGGACATTACAGCGGGACAGTAGTGAATGCACTTTTGTATCATTGTAAGGATTTATCTACAATAAATGGTGTAACAAGACCGGGTATAGTTCATAGAATTGATATGGATACAACAGGTTTGCTTGTTATATGTAAAAATGATATAGCGCACAGAGTATTATCAGAAAAATTTAAAGTTCATGATATTACAAGAGTTTATACTGCAATTGTATACAATCATTTTAAAGAAAGTGAAGGCACAATCGATAAGCCTATAGCAAGACATAAAACTGACAGAAAAAAAATGGCAATTGATATGATGCATGGCAGACGTGCAGTAACTCATTATAAAGTAATCGAAAATTTGAGTAATAATTTTTCATTAGTTGAGTTAAGGTTAGAAACGGGAAGAACACATCAAATAAGAGTTCATATGGCAAGTATAAATCATCCTTTACTTGGAGATGAAGTTTATGGTCCGGATAATAAACCGTTTAAAACGGACGGTCAGGTGCTTCATGCAGGAATACTTGGATTTGAACATCCGATAACCGGGCAATATATTGAATTTAAATCAGAGCTTCCGGAATATTTTGAAAATATATTAAAAAGATTAAGAAAATAAATAATCAAAGACTTGTAAAATGAATATTATTGACCAAAAAAATGAATATATAAAAATTGTAAAATTTATAATTGTAGTTATCAACAAACCAGAATATATGAAATGATTCATATTTTTCTGGTTTGTTTTTATTTATAAGATAACAGCAGAAGGTATAATTATTCGCAAAACTCAGGTTTTACGAAAAAAGTGTATACTTTTTTCGTAAATAGTAGTATAATCATTATATCATATATTATTAATTTTTGGAGGTTTTTAATGGCTGAATATACTTACCAGCAACAAATTGATATGAAAAACCTTGAACTTATACGAAATATTTGTAATGATATGCCGGATTTTATAAATCGTTTTTTCAGGGGTATTCAGCAAACTACTTCAACAAGATCAAGGCTTGGTTACGCTCGTGACATAAAACATTTTTTTGAATATATTGTAGAACAAAAACAATTAAATTCCATGAAAGAAATTACTCTTGATATGCTGTCTCAAGTTGATACTGAATTTATTGAAATTTATATGGACTATCTACAAATGTACGAAAAAGACGGACGTATTTACACTAATCAAAAGCCAACGATTAAAAGAAAATTATCATCATTAAGTGTATTGTATAAATATCTTTATAAAAATGATTTGATAACTGAAAATGCTTTTTCAAAGGTTGATAAACCAAAGCTTAGGGAAAAACAAATTGTACGTATGGATGCTGCTGAGGTTGCAAATTTTCTTGATACTGTTGAATATGGTAATAAATTGACCGAGCATCAGTTAAAATATCACGAAAAAACAAAAACCAGGGATTTGGCAATTATGAGCCTTATGTTAAGTACCGGAATACGTATTTCAGAGTGTGTTGGCCTTGATATAAGGGATGTTAATTTTGATGACGCAAGTATTCGTATTTTCCGTAAAGGTGGTAAGGAATCTATAGTTTATTTCAGTGATGAAGCTGCTGCTCCGCTTGCTGAATATATTGAGGAACGCAAGAAAATTGAGGCTCTTCCGGGACATGAAAATGCATTATTTTTAAGCTCTCAAAAGAAACGAATTAATGTTCGAAGTGTTGAAAATATGGTTAAAAAATATGCCCAGTCTGCAGTTCCCTTAAAGCATATTACGCCACATAAGCTTCGTAGTACTTACGGAACATCACTTTATCAGGAAACCTCTGATATTTATCTTGTGGCTGAGGTTTTGGGACATAGCGATGTAAATACCACAAGAAAACATTATGCTGACATAGAAAATCAACGAAAACGTGCTGCACGTAACAAAGTTACTCTTCGTGAATCTGATAATAATAAATAATCCGGTAATTTATATTGCTGATATTTTATTTTAACGTTATTTGCAGCGTACCAAACCAAAATCTGACCACATCCATACAGTGTCTTCATTTGATTTTGTAATTATATGTATTTTTCCGTCATCTAACATATCAAAGCTTTTAATTTCCGGTTGTAGCTTTGAGGACATCCATATAGAATTTATACTACTATCCTGCCATTGATAGATAAATAAATGTTGTGTCAGTTCGGTATCGGTTTCCTTTTCTTCCCAAAAAGGTACATGCTCTCCAAAACTGCCCTTTTTCCAAAGAAGTATTAACAACTCGGGTTTAGAATCATGATTAATATCACCGACAATAAAATCGTCAATTTTCCATGATTTGTCGCTTTGCCATACAACCTCATCATCAAGGATAACCGATACTTTATTTTGCTTAAATATTACTGAATCCATATTTCCGTCCTGATTAATATCAACCGGAAATGATTTTGTTTTGGTATATTTTAAAATCATTCCGGTAATAAAAATCGCTATTATAAAAAATAATAATAAAACCGGTAATATTATTAATTTCTTGTTTTGAAATCGTATACCCATGATGGCTGCTCCACTGTCGGATTATCTTCAAATATTGGATTTCCGTCTGAATCCGTTTTTTGTTGAATACCGAGCATTACCCGCCATTCTTCATCTGTAAGACGTTCATCAATCGGTTGTGAAAATTCATAGAATGAGAATACACAACCTTGCGCAATTCTTATTGAGCCACCGACATTTACAAGTACATAAATATTGTCTATTCTGCCTGTTCCAATTTCGAGAACACTGCCGTTAGGATCTGTTGCAATATCTGTAACTAATGCAGCAGGATGCTCGTCAGGTCTTAAATATCCATCTACTGCCTGATCTTTTAATGCTTCATACCAGAAATGCTCCAATTGACCACCGAATGTCTGGATTAATTCGAATTCCTCATCTGAAGGTAATTCGTCCTTTAATTCTTTGTTAGAAATAGTCAAAAGCTTTTCTGATAATTCCTGTAAACGTGTAAGATTTTCAATATCTTCATCACTAATCATTCCATAGCTTTTTAGACCTTCACGTGTTAATGCAGAAAGATTTGCAAGTCTTGCATAAAGATCCGGTTCAGGTTCAACATAACCTCTGTCATCTCTTTCATCTACCGGTTCTCCACCCATTTCAGCATATACCTGTTTTGAGTACAATACTGAATCATGCTTAAGTTCTGTGAAGCTTCCGAGGAATGTATTAATCTGTTTTTTAGCCCAGGAATCATTAGTCATAAATGCCGGATATCCTGTATCTGTTTTTTCTTTTGTAAGCGGTTCAATCATGTTTAACCAGCCGTTATATAAGGATGCACTCCAGACAGGGTCATCACTTTCAGGTAAGGCTTCTTTAAGCATTGTCAGTTTTTCTTCATATTTATCATAATCATAATCACCCTGTTCACGTAAAATATCCTGTGCAACAGTGCTTCCGAATACGGCAGGTATATCCATTGCTGATGGTAACATTCTATACTCACCATTACTGTTTTCTAAAATGTTGGAATAAATTAACTGTTGGAAAGCATCAGCATCAAAAGTTTCTCTTTGTCCCATAAAACGGAATGCTTTGATTGCTTCTATTTTTTCTTCATCGCTTTTTCCTTCCGGAATTGGTATAGAATTGATTGAAGGATTACGCATATTACTTATTTCTTTTTTAAATAATTCAAATGAATCATTATCTGATGCGATATCAGTTGCGCTTTTTTCGCCATATACATAATCCATATAACCATAATAATCGTATATGCCGGGATCATCGCTTATACCCATGAAAAATGATGTTACATCATAAATATTACTCCATGCAAGAATTGCCTCTTTATTTGTCATCGCATTGGTAATAAGCAAGGCAGATTTTGTTTCTTCATCGTTGCTTTGTCTGAAACTCATTCTGCCATACCACATCATTGTTTTAAAGTATGCAGAGAGTTTCTCGTCTTCGGTATAATATCCACGAACAATATATTGAGAATAATCCTCTCTTATCGGGTCATCTGTAGCATTATTCCACATCATTAATGGTGATTCTGCAATGCCGGATGTAGAATCAATCAGGCTTAATTCCTGATTAACAATATCAGCCACAAGGGGATCAACGTTTGTATTAGAATCAAGCAATTTGGCAGCAACTGTAAAATATGCCACATTACGAAGAGCAGCTGCTTCAAAATCAGTACCTTTTACTTCGTTATACTGCTTCAATGATTCTTCAATCATAGTATTGCTGAGAGTAACAAGCTGACTGTAAAAGTAGTCTTTTTCTATTGTTTTTAATAAATGAGCAAAATACAAATGATATGTATGAACCATAGCATCAGTCGTGATAAAATTTGGAACATAATTGTATCTGTTTGTTTCGTATAATGAAAAGAATTCATCATTATATCCTGAAGTAACTGCAAATCCGTTTTGAAGCATTTTGTTTTTAAAATCTTCATTGTTATCAATTAGGTAAGAAAACTGGTCAGCATTTATTACATTGCTGAAATCAGAATTTATTGTATAGTCAGCAACAGATGGTGTTGTAACTATCTCGTATTCTTTAAGATTGTAAGTGCCGCTAAAAGAACGTCTTATATTCAATACATCAATATATTCTTCATCTGTAATATCATTTTCTAAATCAAATGAAAGGTCTTCACTTTTATTTAAGATTTTTTGTAAGGAAAAAGAATATGAAGTATGATAATGTTTATTTCTTCAATGGAACAGGCTGTTAAATTTATAGTTAAAGTTCCAAGAATTGTAAAGCACATAATTTTTTTAAATATTTTTTTCATATATTCTTCCTCAACTCTACCATTTATTGTATTTTATATTATTTTGTGATTCAATAATGTGAACAGGGTATCTTGAAAAATCGTGTAATGAACCGCTGCTGTCGCCGAAATCATTTGATTTTTTTACTAGTCCGGCAAGCAAAAAAATTGCAATACCTATTCCTAAAAAAATGCCGGCAAGAAATCCCAGAAAACCTAAAAATATAGCCATTTTTCATCCTCTCCTTTTTTTACTGGTAATTGTCTGTATTACCCATATCCGTACGTTTGGTTGTGAAATTCATTATTTCCTGTTTTGTTGTAAGTTCCTGACTTCGTTTTATTCTGGCAAATTTTCCTATACCTGCTAATAATGAAAACACACCAAATACAATAATAACAAATAACATTTGGAAGCCGTCGCCATCATCGTTTGCGCCTGTTGCACACAAGATACTGCTAATTAAACCACATACAAAACCTAAAATTGCTGACAACGGAATACCGACTGCAAATATTTTATTTTTTGCAAGTGGCATTGCTCCGACAACTTTACCGGTCTGACCGTTAACCATTATTGTATGAGGCTTACCGTCTATGTATGAAACCATAAACCATGCAGGTAATAATGCATAATCAATATTTGAAAATTGATACTTTGGATTAGATTCAACAAGCGACAGACTACTTGCATTTACCGTATTTTTAACGGCCTCATCAAATAATATTTTTGCTCTGTTAAATGCAACGGATTGAGTTTCATCTTCAAGTACGTCAGAACAATCGGCATAATAACCTGAAAGATACATTGTATTAAATGGAATTAAATTTTCCATATAATAAGGCTCAAGCCGAACAGACGAATTATCGTTTAATCTTTTTGATGCATCAAGTGATAGCTTGAAAAATGAATGTTCAGCTTTTCTGTAAAAATATCTTGTTACAGATGATTTACCGCTTTTTACTGTTCCTTTCCAAACTTGTGAATCCTCATAATACATATCAACAAGCTTATAAGGGATATAAATACCTCTAAGCTGCTCTATCTTGAAATTTTTAACCTCCGTTGGTATGAAGAAGCCTTTGTTTACTTTTTCACGAACAAGCTTTTCTGCTTCGGCTTTGTTAATGGAAAACGGAATAATATATTTTGGTCTCTTTTGCTTTGCAACTCTGTCGAATACGACTGTAGGCTGTTGACAATATGCACAGTATGTTGCGCTTTCGACATCATTAATCATTAATTGTGCTCCACAGTTTGTGCAACAATAAAGGTCATATTCCATTTCATCTGTTTCAGGTACTTTTTCTTGTGCTCCTCTTCCGATTCATAGCCGCCGCTTAT
>CALZHV010000044.1 GCA_945787485.1 uncultured Lachnospiraceae bacterium | reverse complement strand
AATGATGAACTACAATTATGTTGAACTTATGCCTATAATGGAGTATCCTTATGACCCTTCATGGGGATATCAGGTTACGGGATATTATGCGCCTACTTCAAGATATGGTACCCCAACAGATTTTATGTATTTTGTTGATTACCTTCACAGCAAAGGTATTGGTGTTATCATGGATTGGGTGCCGGCTCATTTCCCTAAAGATGAGCATGGTCTTGGCAGATTTGACGGTACAGCACTTTATGAGCATGAGGACCCTAGAAAAGGTGAGCATCCTCATTGGGGAACTTATATTTATAATTATGGTCGCAATGAGGTTAAGAACTTCCTTATTGCAAATGCTCTTTATTGGGCAGAAAAGTACCATATAGATGGTATTCGTATGGATGCCGTTGCGTCAATGCTTTATCTTGATTATGGTAAGGGTGACGGACAGTGGATTCCTAACCAGTATGGAGGTAATGAGAATCTTGAAGCAATTGCATTTATTAAGGAATTAAATGAAAAAATGCATGAGCTTCATAAGGGTGTAATTATGATTGCAGAAGAATCTACTGCATGGCCTATGATGACACATCCTGTTGGCGAAGGTGGACTCGGATTTGATTACAAGTGGAACATGGGCTGGATGAACGATTTCTTATCATATATTAAGCTTGACCCATTATATAGAAAATATCATCACAATGAGTTGACATTTAGTCTTGTATATGCCTTTAGTGAAAATTTTGTACTTGTTTTATCACATGATGAAGTTGTTCATGAAAAAGGCTCTATGATAAATAAAATGCCCGGAGGATATGAGGACAAATTCTCGAATTTAAGAGTTGCATATGGTTATATGATGACTCATCCGGGAAAGAAATTATTGTTTATGGGACAGGAGATAGCACAGTTTGCTGAGTTTAACGAGAATTCAGAGATTGACTGGTCGCTGTTTGAATTTGATGCTCATGTTTATATGCAGGGTTATGTTAAAGAATTAAACAAATTATACAAATCAGAGCCTGCTTTATACGAGCTTGACAATAGTGCAGACGGTTTTGAATGGATTAGCAGTAATAGCGCCAATACAAGCCTGTTGTCATTTATGAGAAAAGGTAAGAAGGAAGAAGATACTCTTGTTATCATCTGTAATTTTACCCCTATTGAACATAAAGCATATAAGCTTGGTGTCCCAAGTGCAGGTAAGTGGCAGGAAATTTTCTCAAGCGATAATTCTAAGTTTGGCGGAGAAGGCAGAAATAATAAAGTAGCAAAGCAGAGTAAAAAAGAAGAATGTGACGGACAAGATAATTATATTTCTGTAACAGTGCCACCATTATCAATTTCAATATTTAAGAAAAAAATAACAAAGTAAGATATTTTAATGAATTTATGGGCTGTTATATCAGATATCTGGTATGACAGCCTGTTTTGTGGAGATTAATTTATGATTTTAACAGATGTGGAAAATGATTTAGATGTTCTTCAAAAATATTTGGAAAAATTAATAGACTGGATAAGTAACAAAGCAGTAGCACTTCTCGTTGCTTTGATCTTCTTATTTTTAAGCATAAAATTAAGTAAATGGATTACGTCAAAAATTAAAAAATCTCTTGATAAAGCCGGTGTTGATAAAGGGTTATCAGGATTTTTGATGTCTTTTTTAAGTGTTGTTTTATATGCGATTATTATAATTACAGTTGTAAATTTACTTGGCTTTAACAGTACTTCTTTAATAACGCTTCTTGGCTCGGCAGGTCTTGCTGTGGGACTTGCTTTACAAGGAAGTCTTGCAAATCTTGCAGGTGGTGTTTTGATTTTAATAATGAAACCATTCAAGGTTGGAGATTATATTATAGAAAATGATAAAAAGTGTGAAGGAACTGTAAAAGAAATTAATATTTTTTATACAAAGCTTGTGACTTATGACAATAAGCTAATAGTAATTCCTAATGGAAATATTACGGCAAATTCGATAGTAAATTTATCTGCGATGGAATACAGAAAGGTTGATATTAAAGTCAATGTTTCTTTTGATTCAGATATAGAAAAAGTAAAAACTGTTCTTAATGAAGTAATAGAACAAAGTCAATATGTATCTAAGGAACACGATATCAATTTATTTGTTGAATCATTTGGAGATAGTGCTATAATAATGGGAGTTAGATTTTATGTTTTAACTGATAATTATTGGGCTGCAAAATGGGATACAAATGAAAAAATAAAGATAGCATTTGACAAGAATAATATTGTTATTCCTCATAATCAGCTTGATGTAAAAATTAAGGCTAATAGCTAAAGCGTACGCAGAAGGTGATAATTTGAAAAAAAGCTTAAAAAAATTAATATGTATTTTGCTTTGTTTTTCGCTTGTGTTTGCTATGACGGGATGCGTTCCGGCAGATAAAATCTCAGAGATATTTGATATTGTAAAAGAGAAAACAAAATCGTCAACAGAACAAACAACCCAAACAGAGCAATTAGCTGCTGAGACAACAGGCCAAACAACGCAGGAAACTGAGACAACTACTGAGGAAACTACTACTGAGCAGACAACAGAAAATCCATATGCGGAATATATAATTTGCATAGATGCAGGACATCAAAGCCATGGAAACAGCGAACAGGAGCCTGTCGGACCTGGAGCAACAGAAACAAAAGCAAAGGTTTCAGGCGGAACACACGGGGTAAGCAGTGGCTTGTACGAATATGAGCTAAATCTCATTGTAGCAAAAAAGTTAAAACAACGGCTGTTGGATATGGGTTATACGGTTATTATGGTCAGAGAAACACATGATGTCGATATAAGCAACAGTGAGAGAGCAACGGTAGCAAATGAAGCAGGAGCTGATGCATTTTTGAGAATTCATGCTAATGGCTCTGAGAATTCATCTGCAAATGGCATTCTGACATTATGTCAGACACCGAATAATCCCTATTGTGGTCAGTTTTATGAGCAAAGCTACAAGCTGTCAGAGTGTATTTTGAATAATATGGTAGAAGCAACAGGTGCAAACAGCTGTGGAATATCACAGACCGACACAATGAGTGGTATTAACTGGTGTCAGGTTCCGGTTACAATAATTGAGATGGGATATATGACTAATCCTGAAGAGGATATGAAATTAGCTTCTGATGAATATCAGGATAAACTAATAGACGGAATAATCGCCGGACTTGATGATTATTTTGAGATTGAAAGTAAATCTAATTTTTTAATTGATTGAAAAACGGAAAGGGGAAAAACATGAATAATAATATGCAGGGAAATGCCGGATATTATAATAACCAACAAAATGGTGTTCCTTATTATGATGTACAACAAAATAATGTACAACAAAACGGTGTTCCGTATTATGGTTCACAGCAAAATAATGCACAGCAAAACGGAGTACCATATTATGGTACTCAGGACAATAATGCATCATATTATAATATGCAGGGAGAAGATATAAATAATTATAATAATATGCAGGAAAATGATGCTGAGTATTATAATGATATGCAGGGCAATGACGCTGAGTATTATAATGATATGCAGGGCAATGATGCTGAGTATTATGATAATAATGTACAATATGATGATCCGGAAATTAAAAAGAAAAAATCACCTGTTGGAATAATACTTGGTGTAATCGGTGGTCTTTTACTTCTTTTTATTATAATAATAGTAATTATTGTGGCTGTTATTCTTTCCTTAATTGGAAAATCAAAGGATTTTGATAGTGAAACAATAAATCATAGTGTTGTAGAACAAACAACCCAGCTTACAGAATCTGATTTCTGGGATTTCGCATCAGAGGATAATACAGATACTACAACAGAGGCAACAACAGAGGTAACAACAGAAGCAACAACGGAAGCAACAACAGAAGCGACAACGGAGACAACAACGGAGGAAACAACAGAAGCTCCGGTATCGGTTGCTGAGTATGTTATTCCTGATAGCCATACAAGACTTGTTTCTGCATCGGAATTATATGGTTTGACAAAAGAAGAACTTAGAATAGCAAGAAATGAAATTTACGCAAGACATGGACGTATGTTTAAGGATGAAAGCTTGCAGGCTTATTTTAACAGCAAGAGCTGGTATGTTCCTGTTTACTCACCTGATGAATTTCCAACAAGTCTTTTGAATGATATAGAAAGAAAAAATGTTGAGACAATTAAAGCTGAAGAAGCAACAAGATAAGTATTAAGAATACATCAGAAACAGACACGGACTTTAGCAGAAAAAGAAGTCTGTGCTTAAATATGGAGGCAAAAATGTATTATAACAATGTAATTGATCTGATAGGGAATACTCCGCTTATGTGCCTTAAGGAAACAACAGGATTGGAAATATATGCAAAAGCTGAATTTTTAAATCCCGGCGGAAGCATAAAAGACAGAATTGCAATAAATATGATTGAAGTTGCTGAAAAAGAAGGGAAGTTAAAACCGGGGATGACGATAATTGAACCTACAAGTGGTAATACCGGTATAGGATTATCTTTATGTGGCATCAGAAAAGGCTATAATGTAATAATTGTTATGCCTGAAAATATGAGTGAAGAGCGAAAGAAGATAATAAAAGCATTGGGAGCAGAGCTTGTTCTTACAGAGCCAAAGCTAAGCATTGGGGGCTCTGTTGAAAAGGCTGAGGAAATATATAATTCGGACCCTGAAAAGTATTTTATCCCACAACAATTTACAAATCCGGCAAATCCGGATATTCACTACAAAACAACGGCAATCGAATTGTGTGAGCAGTTAGGAAAGAAAATAGATATATATGTTTCCGGAATAGGAAGTGGAGGTACTTTGGCGGGCGTTTCGAAGTATTTGCTTGAAAAAAATCCTGATACCAAAATTGTAGCGGTGGAGCCAAAAAATGTTTCGGCATTACTTGGACATGAACCCGGCTTACATCAGATACAGGGTATTGGAGACGGATTTATTCCGGAGATTCTTGATACAAGTATTATTACTGATATTGTCGAGGTGACTGATGATGATGCAATAAATACAGCAAGACAGCTGGCGAGAGTTCAGGGACTTCTTGTTGGTACATCGTCAGGAGCTAATGTATGGACTGCTATTCAAATGGCAGAAAAATATGGTAAAGATAAAGTTATTGCAACAATTTTACCGGACAGAGTAGAAAGATATTTTAGTACATCACTTATATAAATGTGTAATGGTAATACAGGAGGTAAGAAATGACAAAGATAGATATACTTTCAGGCTTTTTAGGTGCAGGAAAAACTACATTAATAAAGAAGTTGATTGCTGAAGCTTTTGAAGGAGAAAAACTTGTTCTTATTGAAAATGAATTTGGTGAAATTGGCATAGACGGTGGATTCCTCAAAGATGCCGGTGTTCAGATTACAGAGATGAATTCAGGTTGCATATGTTGTTCGTTAGTTGGCGATTTCGGAACTGCTTTAAAGCAGGTTATAGATGATTATGCACCTGACCGTGTAATTATTGAGCCTTCAGGAGTAGGAAAGCTTTCAGATGTTATGAAAGCAGTTGAAGATGTCAAAGAGCAGGCTGATGTTGTAATTAACAGTGCTACTACTGTAGTTGATGTTGTAAAGTGCAAAATGTATATGAAAAACTTTGGAGAGTTTTTTAACAATCAGGTTGAGAGTGCAGGAACAATTGTTTTAAGCCGCACTCAGAATGTTGATGAGAAAAAAATCAGTGATGTTCTTGCGATGTTAAAAGAACATAATGACAAGGTTACAATTATTACAACACCATGGGATGATATTGATGGAAAGACAATATTAAATGCGATGGAACATTCAAATACATTGCAGGAAATGCTAAAACAGGCAGATGAAGAGGCTCATCATCATCATGACCACGAGCATCATCATGACCATGAGCATGGAGAAAATTGCACATGCGGATGTCATGACCATGAACATCATGACCACGATCACGAGCATCATCACGACCATGAGCATGAACATCATCATGATCATGAGCATGGAGAAAATTGCACATGCGGATGTCATGACCATGAACATCATCACCATCATGCGGATGAGGTATTTACAAGCTGGGGTGTGGAAACTGCAAATAAATATACAAAAGATGAGATTACAGAAGCTTTGGAGAAGCTTGCAGCAGATTCAGATGAATTTGGTGTAATTCTTCGTGCCAAAGGAATTGTTGCATCTGATACAAATGAATGGATTTATTATGACCTTGTACCGGGTGAATACGAAGTCAGAACAGGAAAACCTGATTATACAGGAAAGATTTGTGTAATCGGAAGCAACCTAAAAGAAGATTTGCTCAAGGATTTATTCAGAGTATAAATGTTAATGAAAGAGGATGACAAAATGAGAAATAGTCAAGTAAAAGAAATACCGGTATATATGTTTCTTGGATTCCTTGAAAGTGGTAAAACAACCTTTGCAAATGAGACACTTATTGACAGGGATTTTACGGAAGGAGAGCCTACATTACTTCTTGTCTGTGAGGAGGGTATAGAGGAATATGATGAAGAATATTTAAAATCTCAAAATATTTTCCTTGAATACATTGACGAAGAAACGCTAAATACAGAGCATCTGTTAGATTTGCAGGATAAATATAATCCTACCAGGGTAATGATAGAATATAACGGAACTTGGAAGATTGATAAGCTTTTCGGAATAAGGGTTCCAAAAGGATGGACGATAGTTCAGGTTATTTCATTTGTCGATGCATCTACATTTGATGTTTATATTGCAAATATGAAACAAATGATGATGGAGCAGCTTGCAACTGCAGATATGATTATCTTTAACAGATGTGATGAAAATACAAGACGTGCAGAATATAGAAGAAGTATTAAAGCTATTAACCGTAGAGCACAGATAATTTTTGAAAATAAAGATGGTTTAGCTGAAATAAATGATGAAGAATTAGATTTGCCTTATGATATAACTAAAGATGTAATTGAATTAGAAGATGATGATTTTGGTATTTTCTATATTGATGCATGTGACAATCCGGATAAATATGTCGGAAAAAAGATTGTTTTTAAGGCTATGGTTCACAAGCCAAAGGAATATAAGGCTGATGAGTTTGTGCCGGGAAGATTTGCAATGACATGCTGTGCTGATGATATTGCATTTATTGGTTTTAAGTGTTATTTCAAACAGGCAAAGGTTCTTTCAGACAGACAATGGGTTATGGTTACGGGCACAATTGATAAGGAATATTATCCTGAGTTTGAAGGGGATGGACCTGTTATTAAAGCCTTAAAGGTGGATACTGCTAAACCTGCAGAAGAGGAAATTGTATATTTTAATTAATAACAAAAGTGGACTCTGACAGAATTTGCAAAATGTTTGCAAATTCTGTTGACACTTATTTATATTAAGTTTATAATTCAATTTGCAAAAGATTTGCAAATTGAATTTTTTTGTTTAAATAAGGCGGGAAATAATATGTCTATTTTAAAATGTGAAAATCTTGTTCTTGGTTACGAAGGAACAAAAATTGTTGAAAATCTTAGCTTTTCGCTTGAAGCAGGAGAATATTTATATATATTGGGTGAGAATGGTTCCGGCAAAAGTACTCTGATGAAAACAATATTAGGATTAAAAAATCCTATGTCAGGTTCTATTACTTTTGGAGATGGCTTAAAATCAAATGAAATCGGTTATTTACCTCAGCAAACTATAGTACAAAGAGATTTTCCGGCCGCTGTAAAAGAGATAGTTATGTCCGGTTTCCTTAACAATTTAGGATTCAGACCTTTTTATTCAAAAAAAGAGAAAAAAACAGCTGATGAAATAATGAAAAAATTAGAGATAAAAGATCTTGCAAACAGATGCTACAGAGAGTTGTCGGGTGGACAACAGCAAAGAGTTTTGCTCGCAAGAGCTTTATGTGCAACGCAAAAGCTTCTTGTATTGGACGAGCCTGTTTCAGGGCTTGATCCAATGGCGACAAAAGAAATGTATGACTTGATAAATGATTTGAATAAAGAAGGTGTAACAATAATAATGGTTTCTCATGATATGCAGGCTGCTGTAACATATGCATCAAAGATACTGCATGTAAGTGATAAACCGGAATATTTTGAGTCTGTTGATAAATATATTAACAGCGAAATAGGAAACAGCTTTGTAACTACGATGGGAGGAAATGAAAATGATTAATGTTATAGATTCGCTTATTGCATATTTTCAATTTCCTTTTGTAATAAAGGCATTGATTGTTGGTGTTTTGATTGCGTTTTGTTCATCTTTGCTTGGAGTGACGTTGGTATTAAAACGATATTCGTTTATCGGTGATGGGCTTTCTCATGTCGCATTTGCGGCTATGGCAATTGCCATGATACTAAACTTCACAAATAATATGTTAATAATTATTCCAATTACAGTTGTTGCCGCTATACTTATGCTTAGAACAGGACAAAATGCGAAGATAAACGGAGATGCTGTAGTTGCCATGATATCCGTTGGTGCGTTGGCATGCGGTTATCTGTTGTTGAATGTATTTTCCACATCTTCTAATATTTCGGGAGATGTATGTTCAACATTGTTTGGTTCAACATCAATTTTGACTCTATCTGATTTAGATGTATGGATATGCGTTATAATGTCAGTTATTGTTGTTGTGTTTTATGTTTTTTTCTACCACAAAATATTTGCTATAACTTTTGATGAGGACTTTGCAAAAGCAACAGGAATTCGTGCGAATGCTTACAACACACTTATGGCTGTTATTACTGCATTGATTATTGTACTCGCAATGAACCTGGTTGGTTCGCTGCTTATTTCAGCATTGATAATATTTCCGGCATTATCATCTTTAAGAATATTTAAGAATTTTAAGGCAGTTATTATTTCCTCTGCTATTTTGAGTGTCTTTTGTGCAATTGTCGGATTGATTGTATCATTGCTTTATTCAACACCTGTTGGTTCAACAATTGTTGCAATTGATATTGTAGCATTTGCTGTTTTTTCATTAATTGGAGGTGTTATCCATGGAAGCAAAAAAGCATAGAGTCATATTCCTGTTGTGTGCTTTAACAGTATTGTTGTGTGCATGTGGAAATAATGCAAGAACATTTAATAAAACTACAGAGTTTGTTGCTACAGAGGATGCTGCTGATAGTGAAACCACACAGACAACAAAAACAGATGAGACAACTACGGAGCATACGGTTGCTACCACGGAGGAGGTTGTGATTTATCCGGACACAGGAATGCCTACTACGGAAATACAAGAGGAAGATTATATTGACGAACCGGATTCTACTGTAGATATAGATCTTACTGCTTTGAATAAAAATATGGTATATGCAACCGTAAATAATATGGTCCTTAACCCGGATGAGTATTTGGGAAAATCGATTAAGGCTAAAGGTCCATATAAGCCACTTTTTTACGATGTCACAGGCAATTATTATCATTATATTTTAATTGAGGATGCATTAGCATGTTGTCAAAGTGGACTGGAATTTATTTGGGATGAAGGAAAACACGTATATCCGGATGAATATCCTGCAGAAGATAAAATGATAGAAATAGTTGGACATCTTGCCTGCTATGAGGAAGAAGATTACACATATTATTACATTGCAACTGATGAAATAAAGCTTTGCGAAGAATAAAGGTGATTACATGGGAGAAAATAAAAAATACTCAACAGAAAAAAGAACGAAAATTCTGGATTATTTAAAAAGTCATGATGATGTGGATGTGACCGTAAAGGAAATAGAATATGCACTTAAGGATAATTATGACCTTTCTGTAAATATAACTACCATATACAGATATTTAGACAAACTTGCTGAAGAGGGAACAGTATTAAAGCATACTGATGAGAATGGTAAAACATCCACTTATCAGTATATTGTACCTGAAAGCGAATGTAACAGTCATTTGCATATGAAATGTGTAAGCTGTGGCAGGATTTATCATATGGATTGTGCCTTTATGGATGAATTTAAAAAACATATATATAAGCATCATCAATTTATTTTAGAATGTAAAAAATCAATGTTGTACGGAGTATGTAACAGCTGCTCAAATAATGTTTAGGAGAAATTATGAAGAATAAGATAAAAATAATTATTGCTGCAATTCTTTCGGTTGCATTCTGCCTGACAGGATGTAATACGCAAACGGTGGAGCAAAATGACAAATATAAAATTGTATGTTCGATTTTTCCGCAATATGACTGGGTTAATAATATTGTGGGTGATTGCGAGAATATAGAAGTAAGTCTGTTGGTTGATAATGGCGTAGATTTACACAGTTATCAGGCGACTGCTGATGACATAATAACAATCTCACAATGTGATATGTTTATTTATGTTGGCGGTGAGTCTGATAAATGGGTAGAGGAAGTATTAAAACAGGCAAATAATGAAAGTATGGTAGTAATTGATATGATGGATGTTCTGTCAGAATCAATAATAGAAGAGACAGTAATTGAGGGAATGACTCAAAATGAACATGAACATGGTGACGAAGACGAACATGATGATACTGATAGTCACAATGATACCGCCGAACACGATGATGAAGAAATTGAATATGATGAACATGTGTGGTTATCTATTGAAAATGCAAAAACAATTTGTTCTAAAATCGCTGAATGTTTAATAAACGGAAATGTTGAAAATGAAACAGTAATAACAGCTAATTTAGAAGCTTATCTAAATGAATTGGATTCAATAGATAAGGAATATAAGGATGCTATGGAAAAGGCAGAAAACAATACTATTATATTTGGGGACAGATTTCCATTTAGTTATCTTGTAAACGAATATAACATAAACTATTACGCTGCATTTGTAGGTTGCTCGGCAGAAACGGAAGCGAGCTTTGAAACTGTAAAATTTTTAGCAAATAAGCTTGATGAATATAACATTGATTATATTTTTATTGTTGATAATTCAAATGCAAATTTAGCGCAAAGTATTATAGATAATTCCAATAAAAAAGATAGACAGATTTTAACTCTTAATTCCATGCAATCTGTAACAGATGCAGATATTAGTAATGGTGCAAATTATTGTGATATAATGAGAGATAATCTTGAAAACATCAAAACAGCATTGTCGATAAATTAGTATTTCACATTTTGTTGACATATTTTACAAAAAAAAGTCAAATTAGATTACTATTATGTATTCATATTAAGGGAAAATAAAGTGCGTATGAAAGGAAGTATTTTTTATGGATGAATTTAACAATGAAAAACATTATAGTAATAACGGAACAGACGGTATAAATTCTGAAAATAATTATAATAATACCGGAGCAGATGCTGTAAATAATGCCAATATTACCGGCTCAAATGGTGGATATAATTCTAATAATTACACGGCGGGATGGGCGATACCATCTGAACAGACGTATGGTAATTACTATAATACGAACGGTAATTCGAATGCGAACCACAATATGAACATTAACAGTAATGCACATACAAACCACAATATGAACAGTAATATGAATATGAACAGTGGCATGAACAGAAACAATAATATGAACAGCGGAAGTTCATATTCAAATTACACATATTCACAAAGTTATAATAGTTCTGAACCGTATAAGAATGTGAAATCAAAAAAAGTAAAGAATAAAGATAAAAATAAAGAAAAAAACAGGTTTGGTGCTTTTGTTAAAAAGGGTGCAATTCTTGTCGCAGGTGCTGCAATATTTGGATTGGTGGCAGGTGGAGTGTTTAAGCTTTCGGCTGCTGGAACAATCAAACAATTAAATGAAGCAAAAGAAACACAGCAAAATGTCACCGGTGATACAGCCACTTTACATATGGCTACATCTGATGATAGTACCGAAACATCAGTTTCGCCTGTTGTAAGTACATCAGGACAAAGTATGGATGTTTCTGAAATAGCAGAGAATTGTATGCCTTCTGTTGTTTCTGTTTATATCAAGTCTATAATTGAATATAATCAGGGCTTTTTTGGTTCATATGAATATGAATCCGATGGCTCTGGCTCTGGTATCATTATTTCCAGTACAAGCAGTGAAATATGTATTGTCACAAACAATCATGTTGTAGAAGGTGCAGATTCGGTAAAGGTAGGATTTATAGATGGCACTACATACGATGCAGTTGTAAAATCTACAGACCCTGACAATGACCTTGCAGTAATAGTTGTCAAAGTTAATGATGTAAGTGAAGACACGTTGAAGGAGATTAAAGTTGCAACGATTGGTGATTCAGACGCCCTTAAGGTTGGCGAACAGGTTGTTGCTATAGGAAATGCATTAGGATACGGACAGTCAGTTACAACAGGAATAGTAAGTGCAAAGGACAGAGAAAACAGTACAAATTCTTTACCGTTGATACAGACTGATGCAGCAATTAATCCCGGTAACAGCGGTGGTGCATTGCTTAATATGAAGGGTGAAGTAGTAGGCATTAATTCATCAAAATATGCATCAACAGAAGTTGAAGGCATGGGATATGCAATTCCGATAACAAGCGTAACCGAGATTATTGATGAGATGATGAACGAAGAAATAAGACAAAAGGTTGATTCATCCGATGTAGGATATCTTGGAATTGAATGCGGAACCGTTACTGATGATATGATAAACTTTTACGGAGCACCTGCAGGTGTTTATGTATCAAGAGTATTATCCGGCGGTGGTGCATATAATGCAGGACTTCCGGAGGACAGTATAATTACAAAGATAGACGGAAAAACAGTAAAATCAACAAGCGCCCTTACAAATGCACTACAGTATTATAAAGTAGGAGATACTGTTGAGGTTACTTACTATGTGTTAGAAAATAATGAATATGTTGAATATACTAAGGAAGTGACACTCGGTAAAAAGATTGTTAATTAGTTATTTATAGTAAATTACAAATAATAATTATATAATTGATAATATAATTTAGCAAAAATAAATTACCAATTATAAAATAAAAATGTGAAGCAAATGAGATTTACTCAGATGCTTCACATTTTTTATTGTTTTTTTATTCCATGTTCTTTCTTGCTGTAGAAAGCATCAATTTGATTCTGTTTAACTGATTAACTTCAGAAGCACCGGGATCGTAATCTATGGCAACAATATTTGCACCCGGATAATGCTTTCTTAACTCTTTTATAACACCTTTGCCAACTATATGATTTGGAAGACATGCAAACGGCTGGCAACAAACAATGTTATTAGTACCGCTTTTAATAAGTTCAACCATTTCACCTGTAAGGAACCAACCCTCTCCGGTCTGATTGCCGATTGACACGATTGGCCGTGCATATTCTGCAATATCTTCAATTCTCTTAGGCGCCGAGAAGTGCTTACTTTTCTTAAGGGCATCAGTGAGAGGTTTGCGCATTGTTTCAAGTGCTGTTATAAGAATGTTTCCGTTTCTGGCTGTTGACTTTGGACGTCCCAAAAATTCATGCTTGTAATTATTGTTGTAGAAGCAGTAGTTAAAGAAATCAAGTAAATCAGGCATAACTGCTTCAGCACCTTCTGCTTCCAATAAATCTACAATATTATTATTTGCAGAAGGTAAGAATTTAACCATGATTTCGCCTACAACACCAACCTTTGGTTTTACCATGTCTTCATATACCGGAAGCTTGTCAAATTCTTCAACACAGCGTTTTACAATTCTTGAAAATGCCCTTCCGCCATCCTTAAGACTCTTGATACATATATCAGCACATTTTCTATATAATTTATTTGCTGAACCCGGCACTTTTTCATAAGGACGGGTATGATAGAGCAGTCTCATAAACATATCGCCATATATGAGAGCCTGTATAGCACATTTAGCTGTTTTTATATTGTATTTAAAACCTTCGTTTTTCTCAAAGCCCTGAACACTCATCGAAATTACAGGTATATGTCCATATCCTGCTTTTTCTAATGCACGGCGGATAAATCCGACATAATTTGTTGCCCTGCATCCACCACCTGTCTGAGTCATTATGACCGCAAGCTTATCCGTGTCATATTTGCCTGAGTTAATTGCATACATAATCTGACCTACAATTATTAATGAAGGATAACATGCATCATTATTTACATATTTTAAGCCCTGGTCGACCATTTCCTTTGTGGCATCAGGAAGCATGACAATGTTAAGTCCCATATGTCTCATTGCTGGCTCAAGGAACTCAAAGTGGATAGGAGATAACTGTGGCACTATTACTGTATAATCACGCATGTCATTTGTAAATTCAACTCTGTT
>CALZHV010000043.1 GCA_945787485.1 uncultured Lachnospiraceae bacterium | reverse complement strand
TTTTGAAAACGAAAAACAAATAATTAATCTTCCCGTATTTGAATTTGGAATGCTTTTCATTATTTTTTCAGCACTACTGGGTATATTAAATTATAAGACAGACAAAGAAAATAAAGTTTACATAACTTTTTCTGTTTTTCAAAAATCAGAAATGCTTTTTTTGAATGTTTTAACTGCAGTTTTACCTGTTTATACTGTATCACTTATTTGTTTAATAATCTGCAATGTGACGGGTAATGATATTATTTTAATGTCAGTTTCGGCTATTATATTTTCAATTTTAATGTCTGCATTGTCCGTTTTATTTAAAAATAAAAAAAGCATGATAGTTTTTATTCCACTAATCATGCTTATTACTGTTGCAGTTTTATTTGTCAGATATATAGCAGGGTAAAATATAAATGCTATTATTTACCCAAATATTTCATCAAATTGTTCAATCAAAGCTCTCGCTCCTGTTGCATCCGTTATTTCCTTAATTACCTTCGGTGCAATATCAACAGGTATCTCAATTTGAAACATTACCTCATCAGTAAAAACCGTATCCCTGATATTTACATCTTCTGTATTCAAAATATACTGGATTTTGCCCATATCATTGTAATTGGTTTTTATCTCACAAGGTATAAGTCTTTGCATAAGCTTGGTTGTACATGCTTTTAACGCTTCCTTAGATGCATCCGTATATGCTCTGACAAGTCCGCCTGTTCCAAGAAGTGTTCCTCCAAAATATCGTGTAACCACAATACAAATATTATGAATTCCCGAACCGTTTATAACCTCTAATATAGGCTTTCCCGCCGTTCCCTGCGGCTCACCGTCATCCGAAAATCTTAAGGTAGGCATTCCTTCACCTATAGAAAAAGCAAAGCAATTGTGTCTTGCATCATAATGCTTCCTTTTAATTTTTTCTATTAATTCATAAGCTTCTTCTTCTGTCTGTACAGGGGCAATCTGGCCTATAAATCTGGATTTTTTTTCAACTATCTCTCCGACTCCACCCTCTACGAGTGTTATATAACTATCAGGCATTTTATAATGCTCCTTTATTTGTTATCTAAAAGCTTCTTTAACTCGCTCATAAATGTATTTACATCCTTGAACTCTCTGTAAACAGATGCAAATCTTACATATGCAACCTGGTCAAGTTCCTTTATCTGATCCATAACGATTTCACCGATTTCGTTACTTGATATTTCTTTCACTTCAAGATTAAAAATCTGTGCTTCAATATCATCTATGCATTTTTCAATTGCTCCGGCAGAAACAGGTCGTTTATGACACGAACGAACTACACCTGATTCAATTTTTGAACGGTCATAAGTCTCTCTGTTTTTATCCTTTTTTATAACTATAAGAGGTATAGTCTCAACCTTCTCATAAGTGGTAAATCTTTTTCCGCACTCATCACATTGTCTTCTTCTTCTGATTGCCTGATTATCATCAGCCGGTCTTGAATCAATAACTCTTGTATTGTCATCTCCACAAAACGGACATCTCATGTTTTTCTTTTCTCCCTTATTTATCTATTTTCCTTATGTCGCATTCTTCTATATCAACAAGTACTATGTCCGGTCCAATACGGACAATATTACAAAGCTTTATATAGTATTCGGTACACGACCCCAGACACGAGAAAATTTTACCCGGTCCAGGTACTATTATAGCAAGAATTGTACCATTTGTGCAATCAAAATCGATATCTGCTACATATCCAAGCCGCTTACAGTTTTTACAGTTTATGACTTCCTTTTCCCTCAGATCCATAAATCGCATAAAAATAAACGCTCCAACATATATTTATACATTTTATGCTGTAGCGTTTATTTTATGAATTATGCTTTAATTCTTTATCCATTCATGAATTATTTTTTCATAATTATTCTTTCATGATTTATGCTTTCTTGATTTATTATTATATAATTTATTCCTTAATAAAATCACCTGATAGAAGCATTTTTATAAAGCATTTTATTTGATAATCTTTACAGGACATTTTTCCTTGCATGTTCCACATCCCGTACACTTTTCATAATCGATTACCGCAAGATTGTTTTCAACTTTAATTGCCTCTGCCGGACAATTTTTCTGACAGATACCACATCCGATACAGCCAGCCTGACATACTGCCTTTACCTCTTTACCGAAGTCTTTTGAATTACATTCAACTATTACAGGTGCCTCGTAAGGTATCATTTCGATAATATGTCTTGGACATGCTGATACACATAAGCCGCATGATTTACATTTGTCTTTATCAATTAGCGCTATTCCATCTTTAATTGTGATGGCACCAAACTGACATACACTTTTACATGAGCCAAATCCCAAACAACCATGTGAACATCCCTTTGGTCCGCCACCCGGTGCATTTGCCGCCAGTCGGCAATCCATTGGTCCGACATATTCATAGGAATCCTTAGCTTTCTCACAATTACCGATACATTTTACACAAGCAACCTTCTTTTCAGAAGAAGTATCTCCTCCGACAATCTCAGCTATCTGATTTGCAACTGTATCTCCGCCAACAGGACAACCATTTGCTTTTGCTTCACCTTTGGCAATTGCTGCAGCCAGTCCGTCACACCCCGGATAACCACATCCGCCACAATTGTTTCCCGGTAACAATTCTCTGATTTTTATCTCTTTTTCATCGACCTTAACTTTAAATTTCTCGCTTGCAATTCCGAGCAGGATACCGGCAAGGATACCTACAACACCGACAACTGCAGCTGCTAATGCTACTGACATAAAATTCATATAAGTATCCCTCCTATTTTATTAGTCCTGAAAGTCCCATAAATGCTATCGCCATAAGTCCTGCTGAAATAAGGACTATCGGAGCACCCTTGAAGCTTTCCGGAATATCGCTCTTCTCAAGTTTTTCTCTTATACCTGCAAGAATAATAATTGCAACGGCAAAACCGACAGCAGTAAAAATACCATTAATTATTGATTCACCGATACTGTATCCCTTTTGAACATTTGTGAGTGCAACACCAAGTACTGCACAGTTTGTTGTAATAAGCGGCAGGTAAACGCCAAGTGCCTGATACAGTGATGGTATTACTTTCTTCAAAAACATCTCTACAAACTGTACAAGAGCTGCTATTACAAGAATAAATACAATCGTATTTAAAAATTCAAGATCAAGAGGTTTTAAAATAAAGCTGTAAATGAGACTCGTTACGGTAGATGCGATTGTCATTACAAATACTACCGCGCCACCCATTCCTGCTGCAGTGCTGATTTTCTTTGAAACACCCAGGAACGGACAAATACCCATAAACTGACTTAAAACTACATTATTTACAAAAGCGGCGGAAAGAGCCAATAAAATTATTTTCATGTTTTATTACTCCTCCTTTCCTTTTCCGTTGCACATAGTATTTTGACAATGTGCACAGTCTGCTAAATCACAAAGCTCAGGTTCTTCACCGTTCTTCTTTGCTTTTACTATGTTAATCTTATTCATGATTGCTATTACAAATGCAAGCACAAAGAATGCTCCCGGCGCAAGTACAAATATTGAAATAGTGTCAACGCTTTCAGGTAAAACTCTGAAACCAAATATTGAACCTGTTCCAAGTAACTCTCTTACCATACCTATAATTGTAAGTCCCACTGTAAATCCAAGTCCCATTCCGATTCCGTCAAAGATTGAAGGTATAACAGGATTTTTTGAAGCATAGCTTTCTGCTCTTCCGAGGATGATACAGTTTACAACGATAAGCGGAATAAATATACCAAGACTGCTGTAAAGTCCCGGAACGTATGCCTGCATAATAAACTGCACTAATGTAACAAACGATGCTATTATTACGATAAATGCAGGTATTCTTACTTTGTCCGGAATAACCTTTCTTAATAACGAAATAAGGAAGTTACTCATGACAAGTATCGCCATTGTTGCAAGTCCCATACCTGCTCCGTTTATGGCAGAAGTTGTAACCGCAAGAGTAGGACACATTCCAAGCATCTGTACAAATGTCGGATTTTCTTTAATAACACCATTGTATAATCTGTCTGTTATCTTATTCACCTGTAGCGCCTCCCTTCAATGCTTCCATAATACTCATGGCTGCATTTACACCATCACATACGGCAGATGTTGTAATTGTGGCACCTGAAAGTGCATCTACCTGATTTTCAAGTACAGCGCCCTGCTTTGTGTATGTGATTCCGGTACTTGACTTTCCTACAAACTGCTTTTTAAATTCTTCGCTTGTAGCCTCCATTCCAAGACCTACTGTTTCGTTTATTGACAGGAATGAAATACCTGTTACCGTTCCATCATTTCTAAAGCCTATTACCATCTGAATTTCGCCACCGTAACCATTGTCATCCGTTACTACAAATACATAACCGATAAGGTTTTTATTTTCATCAATTGCTATATTTAATTCATCAATGGTATCGTGCGTATATCCCATCTCTTTGATAACATCATTTATCTCCGTCAAATCAAGCTCCGGATTTCTTACTTCATAAGCATCAGGAAATACTTCCTTGTACGCTTCTGTCTTAGCCTTTTCATTTGCCTTCTCAATAGGGTCCTTTGTAACATTGTATACGACACCGAGTGCGGCACCCATAACCAAAGTAATGATACAGATAGCAACAATAGCTTTCATAATGCCCTTAAAGTCAAATTTATCTTTTTCTTTTACCTCGTTATCCGTCGAAGCTTCCTTTTGGGCTTTCTTCTCTTCCTTCAATTCTTGCCTGTGTGCCTTTTTATCCTTGATTTCCGCTCCTTCGCCAAATGCTGCAGGTACAGTAAATTTTTCGATAAGAGGTACAAGAATGTTTGAAATTATTATTGCATATGAAACGCCTTCTGCTCCGCTGCCAAAAATTCTAAGCACAAATGTTAACAATCCCAAAATAACGGCATATATTATTTTGCCAAGTGATGTAATTGGTGATGTAACATAATCCGTTGCCATGAACCATGCACCGAGCATGAGACCTCCACCGAAAAGGTGTGCAAGTGTATATTGAGCAACATTGTAATCCTTTACTGTAGCATAAATAGCTATACAAGCTGCAAATGTGCCTATGTAAATAAGCGGTATCTTCGGGCTTATTACCTTCTTGATAAGAAGATAAACCGCACCAATAAGAAGTGCTATGGCAGATGTCTCACCAATTGTTCCTCCTGTAAAACCAAAGAACATATCCTTGATATTAACATCTCCTCCTGCTTTTAAAATAGTAAGAGGTGTAGCAGCCGTTACTCCGTCATATGTAAATGTTGTCATCTGCTTTGAAAAAGATAACAGCATAAAGCATCTCGCTGCCAATGCAGGATTCATGAAATTCTGACCGAGTCCGCCAAAAAGCTGTTTAACAACTATTATTGCAAAGAACGAACCAATTACAGCCATCCATACAGGAAGCTCAGGCGGAAGATTCATTGCAAGCAGTAAACCTGTTACAGCAGCTGAAAAATCAAGCACCGTTATTTTCTTTTTTACTATTTTTTGAAATAAAGCTTCAAATCCCACACAGCATGCAATACACACAAGCATAAGCAATGCTGAATGCCATCCGAACTGATAAAGTCCAAAGGCTGCTGCCGGTGTAAGTGCAATGAGTACATCAAACATCACATCAGATGTTGAAGTTTTGCTTCTGACATGAGGAGATGAAGAAATTTTTAAATTTAAATTTTCACTCATTATCTTATCCCCCTATTTCTTTTTACTCGCAAGTACAAGCTTTCTTGTACCTGCAATAGTCTGAGTAAGATGTCTTTTTGCCGGACAAATATATGAACAGCAGCCACATTCACAGCATTCCATACCATTACCTTCAAGAAAGCCTTCAATATCGTTGTGTTCAACACAATCGGCAAGTGCATTTGGCATAACTCTTCCCGGACATACAGACACGCATCTTCCGCATCTAATACATGCACCGGGTTCATTTTCCGCCACTTCATCCTTAGTCATACAAAGAATTGCCGATGCTCCTTTTGTAATAGGAATATCAGTCTGATAAACAGCTTTTCCCATCATCGGACCACCTGCAATTATCTTTTCAGGTTCAGACTTAAAACCGCCTGCAGCTTCTATAAGCTCAGCAAAATTAGTACCTGTTCTTACAAGGAAGTTACAAGGATTTTGTATCGCATCACCTGAAACCGTTACTATTCTGTCTATAAGAGGCTTACCCTCTCTTACTGCCTCACATATTGCATATGCAGTATCTACATTATGAACTATACAACCAACATCTGCAGGAAGCATCTTGCAATTTATATATCTTTTTGTGTTAGCATATATCAACTGTCTCTCAGCACCCTCAGGATACTTTGTTTTCATCTTGTTGACCTTTATATCAGGATCATCCTTAAGCTTCTCCTGCAAAAGCTTTATCGCCTTTGGTTTATTGTCTTCAACGGCAATAATTCCCTTTGCTCCGTCAAAAAGTCGAAGTGCGATTCTAAGCCCTTCTATTACCTTATCCGCTTCTTCCATAAGTCTTCTGTAATCAGAAGTAAGATATGGCTCACACTCCGATGCATTGATAATAATTGTATCGATTTCATCAGCATTTTTTGGAGAAAGCTTTACGTTAGTCGGGAATCCCGCACCTCCCATACCAACTACACCGGCGGCTTTGATTGCTTCAAGAATTTCTTCTTTCTTAAGCTCACCAACAGGTGTATTGTTAGGTACAAATTCCACAGACTCATACTTTCCGTCGTTTTCAATTACAATGGAATTTACTTTCGAACCTGAAGACGTAAGTCTTGGTTCTATGACTTTGACTGTTCCTGACACAGATGAATGAATATTCGCAGAAACAAATCCACCTGCTTCAGCAATCAGTTGTCCGACAAGTACTCTGTCCCCTTTTTTTACGACAGGCTTCGCCGGAGCACCGATATGCTGACTAAGTGGAAATACCATATCTCCCTTCGGGAGATATTCAATAACTTCTTTGTCCATAGTGAGTTCTTTGCCCTCATATGGATGAATACCACCTTTAAAAGTAAAACTCATATTATTTAACCCCGTTTTTTCGTAAAATTCCGTTAAAAAACACTAGCTATATTTTACTCCTTTGTGGCATTTTTTACAATAAACTTATTCCTAAAAAACTTAGTATTTTTTGTTAATTAATGAATATACTAAGACAAGTCTTCACCGTTTGTCTCAATTACCTTTTTATACCAATAGAATGAATCTTTCCTGTAACGTGCCATATCCTTCAAATCAAATTCGTCACGGTTTACATAAATAAATCCATATCGTTTAACAACACCTTCATGAGTTGAAACCAAGTCAATTGCTGACCATGGGCAATATCCCATCATTTCAACACCTTCTGATACTGCAATTTTTATCTGCTCAATATGTCGTCTCAAATATTCAATACGGTAGTCATCATGAATTTTTCCATCTTCTGTGAGCTTGTCATATGCGCCAAGTCCATTTTCCGTTACAATCATAGGCAAATGATATCTCTCATATATTTCTCTCATTGTTGCCCTAAATCCTGCAGGATCAATTTCCCATCCAAACTCAGTTCTTAAAAGGTTTGGGTTTACATAACATTTATATACTCCCGGCTCGGTACCACCACTTTGCTGATCACCTGAGCCTGCTATGCTTGTTCCGTCATCCCATTCCACAGTAGATGTATTATAGTAATTAAAGCCTATAAAGTCCGGATTAGCCTGCTTCATTATATCCATGTCCCCATCCTGTATTTCAGGAATGGCATCATGCTCCTCAAGGAATTTCCACACAAGATTGTTATATCTTCCATATACAGCCATGTCGAGATATAACCAGTTTCTGATTGCATTAAAGTTCTGGGCTGCAAGTACATCTTCCGGCTTGCAGCTTGCAGGATAAACTAATGAAATATTTGGAGCAGGTCCAATTTTAGCCCCTGGTATCATTTCATGACACAGCTTCATTACTTTCGCCTGTGCAAGAAGCATATGATGATTTTCCTGGTATAATTTTTTATATTTATTCTCTACACCTGTAAGGTCACATGTCCCGATTAATTCACCAACCAATGTAAGCATATTCTGCTCATTTATTGTAAGCCAGTATTTAACCCTGTCACCATAATTTTCAAATAATATTTTTGCAAAATTCACGAATTCTTCAACGCTTTCTCTTCTTGACCAGCCACCTTTTTTGTCTAATGCGGCAGGCATATCAAAATGGAACATTGTGACAAGCGGTTCAATTCCGTATTTAAGACATTCGTCAATTACATTATTATAAAAATCTATACCTTCCTGATTAATTTCTCCTGCTCCTTCAGGAAGTATTCTGGTCCATGCAACCGAAAATCTGAATGTTTTAAAACCCATTTCAGCCATAAGTGCAATATCTTCCTTATATCGATGATAAAAATCCGCACATACGTCGAGCTCGCTTGTTCCTTCCGGAACAGTCTTTACATCCTGTGTACTGGGACCTTTTCCATGTGTCAAATTTGCACCTTCAACCTGATATGCGGAAGTTGATGCTCCCCACAAAAAGTCCTTTGGCAATTGTTTATTCTTTTTGATAATCATCTGCTATTCCTCCTACTATAATTTGTAATGTTATTATTCATTTTGAATGTAATTAAAGACAGCTCCAAGCAGGTTTGAATCGTTTAAATATTTACATCCTTGTACTTTAACTCCCTCATAAATCTTTGTAATAGTCTTTAACTTTTCAACATATCTTATTACTCCATCAATGAAACCCGGTGCAGCACTAATTCCGCCGCCTATCAATATTATTTCAGGATTGAGAACAACGTATAGATTAATACACATTTTTGCAATGTGAAAATATGTATCCTCAAGCATTTCAATTGCAAGCTCCTCTCCTTCGCCCGCTCTTTCATATATCAGCTCTCCGCTAACCTCTTTGTCAGATACTCCTTTTGCAAGAGCATATCTATGAGTGAGATTGGCCGCTGTACATGTACTTGATGCTATGTATGGGAAAGAATCAAAAATTTCCGTAACTGATTTTGTATCCTCTATAGGATAAATATCATCCACTTCTGTCCTTTTAATATTTTCAAGCAAAAATGATAATTCTCCGGCAATAAGTCTACTTCCGTGATGAACCTTTCTGTCAACGATAATTCCTCCACCGATTCCTGTTCCGATTATTATAACGCAGGCATCATTAACATCCTTTGCATTACCTTTCCATATTTCTGCAAGTGCAGCACATTTTCCGTCGTTTTCAAGGGCAACTTTTATTCCATCACATTTATCGGAAATCATCTGTCCAAGATGCACTTCATCAAGATATTTTAAAGCGCCACCACCATATACAATTCCATTTTCCACGTCTATTTGTCCCGGAAGCGAAATTGCAATGCCTTCAGGTGTTTCTTTTTGTTTATACACACAATAAATCTTGTATATCTCTTCCACAAAATCTTCCGGTGTTGTATCCGGCTCAATAATTGTTTTTATTTTATTTTTTTCTAGAATTTCTCCTTCTCGGGTCATCCATGCATATTTTATGAATGTTCCGCCAACATCAAAAACTAACAACATTGTTTTTGCCCTCCTTTGTTAAAGCTTTATTCTTCTAATGATAAGCCCTGCAATTATACCTATTATTGTACCAAATATAGTTCCTGCCATCACCAAAACGATCAAATAATATGCAATATGTATGTTTTGGAATACTAAAACCGCTACTATTATCTGCCCAACATTATGAGCGATTGCACCACATATACTTACACCCGTAGTCGTAAAAAACTTAAGCTTAGCTACAAGGTACATGACAAGCATGCTAAGTGCTGCACCGACAAGACTATATATAATTGTTGTTACATTTCCAAATAAAATACCTGAGACAATTATTCTTCCAACGCTTATTATTATTGCCTCCTTAAGTCCGATTTTTTTTAGTGCAATAATTGTGACAATATTTGCAATTCCAACCTTTATACCCGGGACAATTACATTTATGGGAATAAGGCTTTCCAAATATGATAAAATTATTGCTAATGCAAGCAAAACACCGCATATTGCAATTTGCTTATTGCTCATTTGCTGCTTTGGTTTACTCATCGCACACCTCCACAACCACTTTATTAGGCAGACAAATGATTGTCTCACCATTCATTGAAATAGGTATGTGTTTTTCACATATTTTATCAGGACAGCTTGCATCCTCAACTCTTACTTTACCATTTTCCACAATTACAGTATTCGTTTTGTCATCTTGAATAACGATATATTCTTCGTCTACAGCAACAGACATCTCGTGGACCACTTTACCGTCTGCCATAACCTTAACTTTTCTGCCATTTTCCGAATTCATTTTCATAAATAGCAAACATATAGATGCAGCTATTATAACTGACAATATTAAAATAAAATCTCTTATGGATATTACTTTTTCCTGTGCTTTATTTTTTGCTTCTCTTTTTGTATCTGATGTTTTTATTGTTTCCGACGTTATTCCTGCTGTTTTTGCATCTTCTGATTCTGTTTTTGCATTTTCTATTATTTTTTCAACTTTTTTTGTCTTGTTATTTTTATTTATATTATTACTTTTATTGCTCAATATTTTAAATCCTTTTACTTATTATTTTGTCACTATTAATAAGCTTTTACTCACTTAATACAATTTGTATAATTTCCAACGATATAAAAATTGTATACTGTTTACAAAATTTTATCAAGTAACATAAAAAGAATCTGCAGTCAAATAAATGACATATATATGCAGACTCTTTTTATATTTCTTATTTTATGTTTCTTTTTTAATTTCTTTTGTAATTTTTTTATTTCTTATTTGTGTTTTATATTTGTATTTCTTTTGTAATTTTTTATTTCTTTTTATTTTGTTGTGTCTATTGAGCGTATTGTTTCTCTTACCTTAAGTATAAATGTCGGAGATACTGACAACTCATCCAGACCCATCTGAATAAATTGTTTCGTCAAAGATGTATCAGATGCAAGTTCTCCACATATTCCCACCCAGCAATTTTCCTTATGTCCGTTTTCAATAACCATCTTTATCATTCTAAGAACAGCTTCATGATGCGAATCATAAATATTGTCAAGCTTCGGATTTTGACGATCAATAGCAAGTGTATATTGTGTCAAGTCATTTGTACCTATACTGAAGAAGTCAACCTCCTTAGCAAGCAAATCACTAATCATAACGGCAGCCGGGGTTTCTATCATTATTCCCTGCTCGACCTCACCATACGGAATACCCTGCTCGTCTAGTTCTTTTTTAACTTCTTTTACAATTTCTTTTATCTGTCTCACTTCGTCTACCGATATAATCATTGGGTACATAATTGAAAGTGTACCATAATAGCTTGCTCTTATTATTGCTCTTAGCTGAGTTTTAAATATTTCAGGCTGTGCAAGACAGATTCTTATAGCTCTGTAACCCATGGCAGGATTATCTTCTTTATCTAAATTGAAATAATCCACCTGTTTATCTGCACCGATATCAAGTGTTCTTATAATGACTTTTTTTCCCGCCATTCTTTCAGCCACCTGTTTGTATGCATTAAATTGTTCTTCCTCTGTTGGAAATGTGTCCGCTCCAAGATACAAAAACTCACTTCTGAAAAGTCCTATTCCGCCGGCATCATTTTGCAATACAGCTCCAACATCATTAACTCCGCCAATATTTGCATAAAGGTTAATCTTTTTACCATCTAATGTAATATTATCTTTACCCTTTAATTCCTGAAGCATTCTCTTCTTGTCAATATCAGCCTGCTTCTTTTTTAAAAATTCTTCTTCAATGTTATGTTCCGGCTCAACGTAAAACAAACCATTATATCCATCTACAATTGCATTTTTCCCATCCATATCATCATCGTAATTACATCCGATAAGTGCAGGAATATTCATTGTCCTTGCCAGAATTGCCGTATGCGAATTTGTAGAGCCATGTCTGGTAACAAATGCAAGCACTTTTGACTTGTCCATTTGAACTGTCTCACTCGGTGCAAGATCGTCCGCAACGACTATTACAGGCTCGTCACTGGTAAGACCTGCATCGTTTTTACCCTGTAAAACAGAGATGACCCTGTTAGAAATGTCCTTTACATCTGCTGATCTTGCTTTCATGTAATCGTCGTCCATAGCTGCAAACATTTCTGAAAAACTATCTCCTGTTGTTGCAACTGCATATTCTGCATTTAACTGCTGTGTCTCAATAATATTTTGGATTGCTTCAACATAATCAAGATCATCCAGCATCATTTGATGTACTTCAAAAATCATTGCATTTACTTCGCCAACCTCAGCCAATGCTTTTTCATACAGTTTTCCGAGCTGCTCCTTTGCCGTTTCTTTAGCAGCTTCAAATCTAGCAAGCTCAGCTGCAGTATCTTCAATTTTATAGCGTTTAACCTGTTCGTCACCTTTACGATATATGGATATTTTACCTATTGCAATTCCACCAAATACACTTTTGCCATTTAATACTTCCATAAGCAGCTCCTTCCCAATCATTTGCCTCCTGTTTAACAGGAGGCAATTTAAACATTATAAATTCTCTTTAAAGAATGTCTCGATTGCTTCAGCAGCGTTATCTTCATCAGCGCCTTCAATTTTAATTGTTATTTCCTCGCCCTGCTTAATGCCAAGTCCCATAACTGCAAGAAGTCTCTTTAAATCTGCTTCTTTTTCACCCTTTGCAACCTTAATTGTTGAGGCAAACTTAGCTGCCTCCTTTACAAGCAGACCTGCCGGTCTTGCATGAATACCCTGTGCATCTGTAATAACATACTTAAATTCCTTCATAAATAATTTCCTCCTGATTAATTTATATTTTTTGTTACTTATTATTCAGCAACTTTTTTCTTGAGAAGTCCAAGCATTACACATGTAACTGCTGAACCTACAAGCCATGCTACAATGTAAAGAAGTGGATGTCCTACTGTAGCGAATACAAATACACCGCCATGTGGTGCCATAAGTGTACATTTAAATGCTGCTGCAAGGGCACCTGCAACGCCTGCACCTACTAACGTACAAGGAATTACATGTGCAGGATCAGCTGCTGCAAATGGAATTGCACCTTCTGTTATAAAACCACAACCCATTACGAAATTAGATACTGTTGAAGCTCTCTCTGCCTTTGTAAACTTCTTTGGGAAGATAAGACATGCAAGTGCAATACCTACCGGTGGAACCATACCACCAACCATAACTGCTGCCATTGATATATAACAAGCCTGTACAGCAGGATCTGTTGGTAAACTTCCCTGAGCTATAAGCTCTGATGCTGTTGAAAGAACCATTGTTCCATATACATATGCTGCCTTATTTATTGGACCACCCATATCAATTGCCATCATTCCTCCAAGAATAAGTCCTAACAAAATAAGAAGATTTTTATTTGCAAGAGCTGTAAGCATGTCACTAAGGGCAGTATTTACAAGTCCTATCAATGGGTTAAAAATGAATATCATTAAAACACCAACTACAAATATACCAACTACAGGATATATAAGTGTAGGTTTAATTCCTTCAAGCGCTGCCGGAAGCTTTTCACATAGCTTTCTAAGTCCAAGAACAACAAATCCTGCAAGGAAACCTACTACAATACCACCTAAGAATCCTGATACGGTAGCACCATTGTTCATAAATCCGAATTTTGCAATAAATTGCTGCAATCCTCCAAATATAAGGTTTCCACTTTCATCAAACCATTGTCCATAGCTACCTGCTGCAGATGCTATTGCATTTCCGCTTGTTGCTAAAATACCTCCTGCAAATCCTACTGCAAGACCCGGCCTGTCGGCTATAGATTCTGCTATATAACCGGCAAGTACAGGAACCATAAGCCCCATCGCAAGTCCACCGACATATTTGAAGAATGCTGAAAGAGGTGTACATGTACCAAAATTTCCTCCACCTGATGAACCGTATCCAAATAATGTATCAACAAGGAATGCAAGTGCAATTAATATACCTCCGCCAATAACAAAAGGAAGCATATGTGAAACACCATTCATAAGGTGCTTGTAAATCTGACTTCCGATTCCTGCCTTTTCCTGTGGCTCAATTTTTTTGCCACCTTCTTCATGATGAATCGTAGCCTTTCCGTCTATTATCCTTTGGATTAACTCTTCGGGCTTGTGTATACCATCTGCAACCTTTGTCAAAATTACAGGTTTTCCATCAAATCTCGCTGTATCAACATTTTTATCTGCGGCTATAATAATACCATCACA
>CALZHV010000042.1 GCA_945787485.1 uncultured Lachnospiraceae bacterium | reverse complement strand
GGTCAGGGAACCGTATTAGCCTCCAAATTGATTGCTCAGGCTGCAATGAATAAAGATATACCTGTTATGAGTGCTGAAACAATTGGAATGGCACAAAAAGGAGGAAGTGTATTTAGTTATATCAGATTAGGAGATGATTTATATACACCGATGATTCCAAAAGGAGGGGCAGATATAATAATAGGATTTGAACCTGCAGAGGCTGTCCGAATGTTGCCATATTTAAAAAAAGGCGGAAGCGTAATAGTTAATTCCTGCCCGACAAAGCCGGTTACAGCTGTCCTTTCCGACTCTACATATGAAGGCTCACAAATGATAGAATATCTTAAGACAAATGTAGAGAAGCTTACTGTAATAGATTGCAACAAGGCAGCAGAGGAAATAGGTTCATCAAAGGTTATGAATATGATATTGCTCGGTGCGGCTCTTAATACAGGAGAGATCCCGATCAGCAAGGATGATATAAAGGAAACAATAAAGCAAAAAACCAAACCACAGTTTTTGGATTTAAATTACAAGGCTATAGAATATGCCGGATAGATAACGGAGGTAGAATATAATGAAAATATCAAATGAGCAGTTAGCACTGGTCAACGGTCGTATAAAAGCATTGCTTTATGCAGATAATTTCTACGGAAAAAAACTTAAGGCTGCGTCAATAAGCGAGGTGAATTCTGCGGATGAATTTGAAACTCTTCCGTTTTCGGAAAAAGCGGATTTAAGAGATGCATATCCGCTTGGCCTTATGACGGCTCCTGAAGAAGAAATAGTAAGAATACATTCATCCTCAGGAACAACAGGAAAGCCTGTTATTATCCCTTATACAGCTAAGGATGTTGATGATTGGGCAATCATGTTTAAGCGTTGTTATGAAATAGCGGGAATTACAAATAAAGATCGTATCCAGATTACTCCGGGATACGGACTTTGGACAGCAGGTATCGGATTCCAAAATGGAGCGGAAAAGCTTGGTGCAATGGTTATACCGATGGGACCGGGAAATACAGAAAAACAATTACAGATGATGCAGGATATGGAAAGTACAGTCCTTTGTTCTACATCTTCATACGCTTTGTTACTTTCAGAAGAAATAGAAAAGAGACAGCTTAAAGATAAAATACGTCTTAAGAAGGGCGTTATCGGTTCTGAAAGATGGAGCGATAAAATGAGAGATACTATTTCAAACAGCCTCGGTATTTCTCTTTATGATATTTATGGTCTTACAGAAATATATGGACCGGGAATAGGAATAAGCTGTGATGAAAATAAAGGTATGCATTATTTTGATGATTATCTTTATATTGAGATAATAGATCCAAAGACTTTAAAACCTGTTCCGGATGGAGAAATGGGTGAAATAGTTATTACTACACTTGTAAAAGAAGGTGCACCTCTTATCAGATATCGTACACATGATTTGTCAAGAATTATTCCCGGAGAATGTCCGTGCGGATGTAAGTATCCAAGACTTGATACTATTATGGGAAGAACGGATGACATGATGAAGATAAAGGGTGTAAATGTATTCCCTAGTCAGATTGAAGAGATTCTTCAGAAGTTTGACGAAGTATCAAGTGAATATCAGATTCGTATATCACACCTTGACGGAAAGGATACTATGCGTATCTATGTTGAGACAAATGGTACAGTCGACTTTATGGACCTTTCAAAACGTATAGCTGAAAAGGTTAAGAGCGCAATAGGATTTACACCGTTAGTTAAGGTTGTAGAGGAAGGTGTTCTTCCGAGAAGTGAAAAGAAGACGAAGAGAGTAATAGACGAGAGATATGATTAAAAAAATCGTTAATTTTTTAAAAAACGATATTGTATTGGTTGCTTCGTGGGTTCTTGCAATTGTATCCATGTTCATAGTAAAACCATCAAGGGAATACTGGTCATATATTGACTGGCGTTCTCTTGGAATACTATGGAGTCTGATGGTAATAATGGAGATGTTGAAAACTCACGGTGTTTTCGAATACTTAGGGCAAAAACTGCTTAAGAAAACAAAAAGGATATGGCAATTGGTTTTTGTCCTTATTTTGTTGTGCTTTGTTTCAGGTATGTTTATTACAAATGATGTTGCGCTAATTACTTTTGTTCCGTTTGCAATTATGCTTTTAGAACAATGTGACAGAAAAAAACTCATTATAACGGTTGTTGTTTTGCAAACTATAGCTGCTAATCTTGGAAGTATGCTTACACCTATAGGAAATCCGCAAAATCTCTATTTGTACGGCATAAATGATATGAGCATACCTGAATTTATAGGTCTTACTCTGCCATATGCAATAGTTGCATTTTTGTTGCTTGCAATTTCCGTATTATTTATAAAAGGTAAGAAAGATAAGGTTTCAATAGATGATAATATTAATATTAAAATAAATAAAAAGCCGATTGTAGTGCTGTATCTTTTAATATTTGCATTAGCTTTGGCTACAGTTGCAAGAATTATACCATTTTATGTGTTAATTGGTATAGTATTGATTTCAACACTTATATGTGGAAAGCGTATCATAGTAAAGGTAGATTATTCTTTGCTGTTTACGTTTATTGGCTTCTTTATCTTTACGGGAAATATGGGAAGATATGAGATAGTAAGCGATTTCCTTGAAAATATTGTCTGTGGACATGAAACATACATTGCGATTTTGGTTAGTCAGGTTATAAGTAATGTACCTGCAGCATTATTGTTATCCAAATTTACGGATGACATAAATGCTTTGATTGTCGGTGTAAATCTTGGTGGTTTAGGAACACTGATAGCATCGATGGCAAGTCTTATATCCTTTAAATTGTATGCAGGTATAAAATATGCAAACAAGGCAAAATATATGTTGACATTCAGTGCTATCAGTATTGTTTATTTGATTATATTAATTGGAGTAAACATGGTTATTTATTAAATTTTTTTATTTCGTCAAGGAGTCTCATCGGAACCTTCATTCCGCCACGCCCTATACCCATCTGAATATTGGGTTTTACAACTCCGTGGAAGTCTGAACCTCCTGAAATGTCCAAGTCATATTTCAGTGCAAGTGAACGAAGCTTATCGCTTTCGTATATATTGTTGGAAGAATGGTAAGCCTCAATTCCGGCAAGCCCCATTGATTTGAGATATTGTAACAATTCTTCTATTTGAGCATATCCCAAGTGATAAAGCAGTGGGTGAGCTAAGAATGAACATTTGGAATATTTATTGAGTATACCCATTGCGTGTTCACAGCTTACCTGAGGTTTTGGCAAATAATATTTACATCCAATACCAATATATTTTTTAAATGCCACATCCTTTGTTTTACATACGCCTTCTTCGACTAAAACTCTGGCAAAATGTGCTCTCGTAATGACACTGTCAGGGTTGCCGTGAAGAAGCTTTTCCATTGTAACCGGAAGTCCGTCTTTTTGCATGAGTTCGACCATCTTAATATTCCGGTTTTCCCTTGCTTCTTTTAAAAATGCTAATTCTTTTGATAATTCAGGGTTTTCAAAATCTATATAATAACCAAGAATGTGTATTTCACGATTGTTATAATAGCAGGACAGCTCAATACCCGGGACAACTTCTAATTCCTTGTCTATCGTATAAGCTATTATTTCGGGTATTCCGTCAACCGTATCATGGTCTGTTAATGCAATGGCTTTAAGCCCCATTCTGATTGCCTCATCTGCAACTTCGGACGGTGTTAATGAACCGTCGGATGCATTTGAATGTACATGTAAATCTATTAAATCCATAGCAAGTTTTCCTTTCATGAAATTAATGCTTTTTGGTAGCTTTTTTTAATAATGTTACAAGCTCGTCAGGAGAGAAAGAATATTTTGTTCTGCAGAAATCGCAGACAACCTCGATTGGTTCATTATCTTCAATCATTGATGCGATTTCTTTTCTGCCAAGGCTTATTACAGCCTGTTCAACTCTGTCCTTTGAACAGTCGCACACATATTTGCATGGGAGAGTATCTGTAATCTTCATATCAAAATTGTTGAATAATTTAGACATGATGTCTTCGACCGACATTCCTTTTTCAAGCAAACTTGTAAATGAAAAATCCTTTAGTCTCTTTTCAAGCTCATCGATAACAGAGTCTTCGGCAAACGGCATAAGCTGTATTATAAATCCACCTGCTGATGAAACAGTTGTGTCATTGTTTAATAATACACCAAGTGCAACCGAAGAAGGGATTTGCTCGCTTGTGGCAAAATAGTAGTTTAAATCCTCTGCAATTTCGCTGCTCACAAGATGAGTCTGACCAACATATGGCTCTTTAAGTCCGATGTCCTTTATGACACTCATAACTCCTAAATCCAATGCTTTTGCTACATCTTTGGCAGGAAGCATAACATCAGTTTCGTTTACGTAGCCTTTGATTTCTCCCTTTGAGTTTGCCGTAACCATAAGTCCTTTTATGGGACCCTGGCATTGAATTCTTATTGTTAATGTATCTGAATCATTTTTGCACATGGCGCCCATCAAAACACCGCCGGTCAAAAGACGGCCTAATGCGTTTGTTACTACAGGACTTGTGTTGTGTATAATTCTTGCTTTTTCAACTGTTTCTGTTGATGAGCATGCAAAAAATCTAACCTGATTTTTTGCTGCCATTCCTCTGATAATATAATCTGACATGATTTCCTCCGTTTATATTTCATTCTATTTTAAAGTTGTTATTATTCGTTGTAAATCCGGTATACATTCAATGTATTATTGGTAATGTTTTATTTCCTTGCGATAATATAAATTCTTTCATTATCTTCGGTAGCATTTTCGTTTGTAAATGCCTTATGGCAGGCAACAGGCGTAAGACCTGAGAGATTAATCAAATTCTTGATTTCTTCTAAGGTGTAGCCTCTTTGAAGATGCATTTCTTCATGCTTGCGATATAAATCCTCATTTTCAGGAATTTTTATAAAAAGACTCAAAGCAAGCTCGTTTATATTATTTTCTTCATCATAGAAATTGTCCCAAATGAAGCTTATGTCTTCACGGGCCTCTGCAATTGTGGCATTGTTTACTATATCTTTGTAATAATGCCTTGTGTTAAAGTCGAAAATGAACAATCCGTCATCGGCAAGATGTTCATTGACAAGCTTAAATACTGTTAGTAAATCTTCATCGTCTAAAATATAATTGATACTGTCGCAAATACTAACGATAGCTGATGCATTAAGACCTAATTCAAGTTCGCGCATATCCTGATTGATATATAAAATATCCAAATCATTTTCGAGCTTTTTGTCATTTGCAATGTTAAGCATAGATATTGAATTGTCAATACCAATGGCATTGTAGCCGCTTTTTGCAAGACGTTCGGTTATGGCACCTGTTCCGCAGCCTAAATCGACAACAACCCCGTTTTTTATATTATTATCAAGCAGTATCTTGTGAAGGTAGCTGTACCATTCGTCGTATGGAACATTATCCATCAATTCATCATATACATCTGCAAAATCTGAATATACTTCAAACATAACATCATCCTTACTTTTCGGAATTTTAAATCAATAAAACATTATAAGATAATTTGTTTTATAATACAAGCAAACCATATTAAGAAATAAATTAATGAATTAAGCTGTGAATTAGCGCTGTGAATTAGCACGTATAGATGTTGACATGATTTATTATAAGTGATAATAGTATCTTTTGGATGCTTTTACATGATTGGAAAGAGGAATATAGAAATATGAAAACGAAAACAAATAAACTATGGAGATTTATATATTTCCCTGTTGCTTTTATTTTTATGGAGGAAATATTTCATATAGCCATATACAAAAATGCATTTGCTAATATGCTCTATCCAGTGTTGTTTTCTGCGACATTTGGTATATTTGTTGCAATTATTACGTGCGTAGGCAACAGGGTGGTTAATGCCATATTGTCGTATTTTATTGTGGCTGTTACAGCAATATACTATGATGTTCAGATAGTATATTATGATATTTTTAAGACGTTCTTAAGTCTTGTGTCGATTGGCGGAGCAAAGGATGCAATGAATTTTAAGGTTGTAATGTTTGAGTCAATTATGAATTGTATCGGATGGCTTGTCATTATGCTGCTCCCTTTGCTTGTATTGATATTATTGCATATATTTGTGATAGATTTCAAAAGACCGGGCTTAAAGCAGATTATAATAAATGCAGTACTTTTGCTTGTGTGTCCTATAGTGGTTTTGTTGTCGCTTAATATAGCAGGAAAGGGAATTAATTCGGCTTATGACCTTTTTTATGGAAAATTTGTTTTGGAATTGTCCATGAATAAGCTTGGTGTTGTAGTGACAACGGTTAAGGATGCCGTGGAAATGACGGGTATCACAAAAGAAGATAAGTCTTTTGATTTGGCTGTTACGGAAGCCTTTAATAACGAAAATGATAACAAAATTGCTACAGAAAGTGACGTTAATGCTGCTGAAACTGACGTGGAAGAAATTGTGTATGACAGTCAGATTGATGAGAGTGTAGATTTTCAAAAACTGTACGATGAAACAGACGATAAAGAACTAAAAAATCTTACAGCCTATTTTTCAAACAGAAAACCAACATCAAAGAATGAATATACGGGTATGTTTAAGGATTACAATCTTGTATTTGTAACAGCAGAAAGCTTAAGCAAATACGGTATTTCCGATAAATGTACTCCTACATTATATAAGATTATGAATGAGGGCTTCGTTTTTGATAATTTCTATAATCCCCGATGGTATCACAGTACAATTGACGGCGAATATGTAAATTGTCTTGGACAATATCCGTCATCATCCGAGTGGAGCTTTTATAAATCGGCAGAAACATATCAGCCTTACGCCCTGGGTAATGCTTTAAACAGTCTTGGATATAAGAGTTATGCATACCATGATTTTAATTTCTATTATTACAATAGAAGTGAAACACATGCCAATATGGGATATGATTTCAAGGCAATAGATTATGGATTGGAGATTCCTTACAATGCTACATATTCAGATCTTGATACTATGGAAGCAGTGTACGAAGAGTTTATATATGAAGAACACTTTAATATGTATTTTATGAGCTTTAGCGGACATTTGCCTTATGATTATCAGTATCAGGCAATGTGTCTCAAAAATAAAGATGAGGCAACGAAACTTACAGAGGGATTAAATCTTCCGGAATCGGCAGTTGCATATATTGCGGCACAGATGGAGCTTGATAAGGCATTGGAGTTTCTTATTCAAAAGCTCGAAGAAGCAGGAAGACTTGATGAAACAGTGTTTGTTGTTACACCTGACCATTACCCTTACGGATTAAATAGTGATGCATATGATACGCTTGCAGGAAAAGCTGTATCAGATGATGCTTTTGAACTACACAAGGCATGTCTTGGAATATGGAACAGTAAAATGGAAGAACCGGTTGTGGTTGATGAACTTTGTTCAAGCGTGGATGTTTTGCCGACGGTATTGAATTTGTTTGGAATAAAGTATGACTCAAGAGTGCTTGCCGGAAATGATATACTTGATATGTCAAAGGACAGCCCGGACAATCTGGTAATTTTTGCAGACCATAGCTTTATAACAGATAAAATAAAATATAATGCTTCAAATGGTCAAATTACGTATCTCGTCGATGAATATAAGGTTAGCAAAGACTATGTTGATACAGTTACAAAAAGAATAGAAGATATTATTTATATATCTGACAAAATGATTGATAAAGACTATTTCAGTTTTATGCTTAACAGTGACAAATAAATTTTAAGTTTTTTTCATATATAATGAAAAACTGATGCCTTAGTTTACAAAAACTAATATATTTATAATTTTGTACTTCATTACAATTAATGAAGTGATTGACAGAATGTTAACTTGTGATGCGGAAATAGGTTGACAATAAAAAACTAATATGGTTTACTATAGGAGAAATTCGATTACGGATTTCTCTTATTTTTTATTAACGGAGGAAAAATATGTTAGTCTATGTTTTTATTTATGTTGCAATTTTGGTTGCAATAGGTGTATGGGATTATTTTAAAGTCAAAAATTTTGAGGACTTTGCAGTTGCCGGTAAAAAGCAGTCTTTATCATTTGTTGTAATGTCATTTATGGCAACGATGATAGGTGCTTCTGCAACAATCGGAATTATGGACAAGGTCAAGTCAATTGGATTTCCTGCTTTTTGGTGGCTGGCTGTTGGTTCTGTGGGATTGCTGTTTCAATCATTATTTCTTTCTAAAAAAATCAGAGAGTTAAATGTAAATACACTACCTGAATTAGTAGAAAAGCTTACGGGAAAGATTGGACAGAAAATAGTTGCTATTGTAATTGCCATTTCATGGCCGGCAATAGTTGCGTCACAGATTATCGCCATGTCTTCGATTATTGCATTGATAACAGGTAAAGAGAACAACAAAACAATTGTCTTAATAGTTGCACTGGTAGTTATTGCATATACTGCCATAGGTGGTCAGCTTTCTGTTGTAAAGACTGATGCAATACAGTTTGTGATTATTATATGTGCATTTATTTCTGCAATGATTTATGTTTTTGCATTCGGAAATGGAGATAACGATGCAGTTCTAAATAGTGTGGAATTAGTAAATGAAAATTTCAAATGGACAGATTTAATTATACAGTTTTTTGTTGTAGGTGGTGCATATCTTTTAGGACCGGATGTTGTTTCAAGAAACCTTTTGGCAAAGGATGGAAAAACTGCTAAAAGGGCATCGCTTATTTCTGGAATAATACTTTTTGTTTTTAGTGTAGTAATTGTTTTAACAGGAATTTGGGTTATAATTAACTGTCCTGAATTAGGAGATGTTAATCCGCTTATTTATCTTATAAATAATGTTTTGCCAAAGCCCGTAGGTGTTTTACTTGCAATAGGTATTCTATCGACAATACTTTCATCAACGGATACATGCCTTGTAAATATATCTTCAATTGTTGAAAATGATATTTTAAAAAGAAACAAAGTATGGGAAATGAGATTGTGGGCTGTAGTCATAGGTATAATAGCTATTGTAATAGCTTTTTATAAATCTGATATTATAGCGATTTTGTCAGGTGCTTATTCTGTTTACACTCCGGGAGTTGTATTTCCTTTGCTTGTTGCAATATGTTCACATGGAAAAAGAAAAATCTGCATACCTATATGGCTTGCGGCTGTAATATTAGGAGGTGCCTGTGGAATAATAAGTACATTTATAATTACATCTCTTGATAAATTACCTCTTGTGGGAATGGGTATTTCTCTTGTTCTTAGCTTGATTGCCATTATCGTAGGTGGTAAGATAGAAGAATCAAAGATTTCTAATGAGCAGGAGATAAAGGATGTCGACGAGTGAAAAAATATTAACTATTTTGGATGAAAACAGAGGCGAATATATTTCGGGAGAAAGATTAGCTGATATGCTTGGTGTAAGCAGAACAGCGATATGGAAAGCGATGAAAAAGTTGACGGATGAAGGGTACAATATAGAATCTGTTACAAATAAGGGATATATGATGTCGGAAAATACAGATGTCTTGTCAGAAACAAGTATAAGAAAATATCTTCGTGAAGAAACAAATGTAATTCTTGATGTGAGAAAAACTGTCGAATCAACTAATGTTGTAATGAAGGATTATGTTGATATGCCGGAAGGCTATGTAATAGCGGCAGCAGAACAGACCGGTGGGATTGGAAGGCTTGGAAGACCATTCAAGTCACCCAAAAACACAGGAATTTACTTTTCTATATTGTTAAAGCCGGTAATTGATTACAAGGATGTCACTTTGCTTACGGTTATCGCTGCTGTTTCAATATGCGAGGCAATCGAAAAATATTCTGATAAAAAACCTCAGGTAAAATGGGTAAACGATGTATTTATTGGAGGCAAGAAGGTTTCCGGAACTCTTACACAGGCATCTATGAGTATGGAAAATCTACATCCGGAATATGTAATTGTAGGAACGGGAATCAATATATACGAGCCTGAAGGCGGTTTTGGTAAAGAACTTAAAAATATAGCCGGAGCGGTATTTGATGAAAAACAAAATGATATAAAAAATAAAATACTCGCAGAAACTTTAAATAATTATTTTTATTATTACAGAAATTTTGAAAAGAAAGAATTTATTAAGAAGTATCAGGAAAGAAGTCTTATTGACGGGAAAAATATCTATGTTGTTGAAGGTGACAATAAAATACCTGCGACAGCAATTGCAATTGATGATGAATGTCATTTGATAGTCAGATATGACGATGGAAGAGAAGCTGCTTTGTCTACAGGTGAAATTAGCATCAGACTCAGATAAGTGGTTTAAAGAGATTTAAAAGGGCGTGAAATGTTTATTTTTTGATTTGTAATTGTTGTATAATAACCTTATAAATATTTAGGGAGGCATACCATGAGCGACGATAAATTGGTAATGGGATACTGGGACTGCAGTTATTGTGGCACTAAAACAATAAAGGGTACTTCAAGAAATTGTCCGAATTGTCAACATCCCAGAGATAACAGTGTTAAATTTTACATGCTTGATGAAAAGCAGTATTTAAGTGAGGAGGAAGCATCTACAAAGGGTAAGGGTGCTGACTGGTATTGTGAATATTGCGGAGCGCTTAATTCCGTTCTTGATGAGACTTGTAAAGGATGCGGTTCTGCAAGAGAAGAGGCAAAAAAAGATTATTTTAATGCAGATGAAAAGCCGGAGCCGTTTGTACCAAATGCATCGCAGAAGAAGGAAGAAAAACCTAAAAAGAAGAAAAGCTTTTTACCATTCGTATTTTTGGCGGCAGTTATTTTTGCAATTGTAGGTGTTGTATTAATTGCCATGCCTAAGAAAAAAGGTATTGTAATTGACCGGATGAACTGGGCATATTCAATTGACATTGAGGCATATGAAACGGTTCAGGAAAGTGACTGGGAAGTCCCTGATGGCGGACGGGTTTATGAAACGAAGGAAGAGATACATCATTATGACCAGGTTTTGGATCATTATGAGACAAGAACACGTACATACACTGAACAGGTATATGACGGTGAGGACGTACATACCGAATATATAGATAACGGTGACGGTACGTTTACGGAGAAACAGGTTTCCACACCTAGATACAGAAATGAGGTTCGAGAAGAAACATATGAGGAACCGATTTACAGGGATGAGCCGGTTTATCAGACAAAATACTATTACGAAATTGAAAAATGGGTTCACAGCCGTTATGTAGAAACCAGCGGAAATGATAAAAATCCTGTCTGGGGAGAAGTCGTTCTGGCTGATAATGAGCGTGAAGGTGCAAAGACAGAAGAATACTCGGTTGATGCCAGAATCAAAAAAGGCAAAAAGATAAAAAATGAATCAAAAAACTATAAGACAAGCAAGGCTATTTGGGAACAGTTTGGCGTAGGTGAAACCTATAATGTTAAAATAGACGGTGATGAAATAATAGAAATTATAAAGAAATAAAAATGCAAATTAAGCTAAATTAAACTCTACTTAGCAATTAAACAATTAAACTTATTAATGAAATTTATTTGCATTTTTTTGACATTTTCAATTAAACTAATTGATATAGGGAAGTGTTGACACAGGTGTTTATAAGTGTTAATATTTTGGTAATTTAATTAGATAAACCGTTGAAGTGGAGATAACGGCAGTACATGACTATACAGAGAACCTGTGATGCTGAGAATCAGGTTAGAAACAGATTGTCAAATGGACCACGGAGGGTGTATGGAAAAGAATATCATTTGATATTCCGAGTATTATACAACGTAGGGCACGCGTTAGATGTCTTAGATATGATGGTATCTAGTAAGAGCATAGATTTTCTATGAATTCAAGGTGGCACCGCGGATAAGATTTATTCGTCCTTGACAGAACTAAAATTCTGTCAAGGATTTTTTATTGTATAGAAAACTTCTCATTTCATATACAGAATTTTTGATGGAAACAGTTTTATTAAATAAAATGAGAAAAGGAGACAGAAAATGATTAAAGAAGCTATTGTAAAAATTGTAAACAAAGAGGACTTAACTTATTCTGAAGCGTATGAAGTAATGAATGAGATAATGGGAGGAGAAACAACACCTACCCAGAATGCAGCATTTCTTGCAGCTCTTTCAACAAAAAGTGCAAAGGCGGAAACAACAGATGAAATTGCAGGCTGTGCAGCCGCAATGAGAGATCATGCCACAAAGGTTGAAACAGGACTGGATGTCTTTGAAATAGTTGGAACAGGCGGAGATAATGCACACAGCTTTAATATTTCCACTACCTCAGCGCTAGTTGCTGCAGCAGGAGGAATGAAGGTTGCAAAACACGGTAATCGTGCAGCATCATCAAAGTGCGGAACGGCAGATTGCCTTGAAGCATTGGGTGTCAACATCCAACAGGACCCTGAAAAGTGTGTTGAACTTCTCAATGAGGTTGGAATGTGTTTCTTTTTTGCGCAGAAGTATCATACTTCCATGAAGTATGTTGGAGCAATACGTAAGGAGCTTGGCTTTAGAACTGTATTTAATATACTCGGACCACTTACAAATCCGGGAAGTCCAAAGATGCAATTACTTGGTGTATATGATGAATATCTTGTACAGCCGCTTGCTCAGGTTTTGATTAATCTCGGAGTAAAGCGTGGTATGGTTGTATATGGTCAGGATAAATTGGATGAGATTTCTATGAGTGCACCAACAACTGTGTGTGAATTCAAGGATGGCTGGATGAAAAATTATGTGATAAAGCCTGAGGATTTCGGCATGGAAAGATGTACGAAGGAAGACCTTGTCGGTGGCACACCTGAAGAAAATGCAGCAATTACAAGAGCTATTTTGTCGGGAGAAAAAGGACATAAGACAAATGCGGTATTGCTTAACGCAGGTGCATCGTTGTATATTGGTGGTAAGACCGAAAGCTTTGAAGAAGGCATAAAGCTTGCCGGGGAAATAATTGATTCAGGCAAAGCACTTGAAACTTTGAATAAGCTTGTAGAAGTAAGTAACAGATAAGCACAGTTTGTTTGGTAAAGGATTAAATTATGGCGAAGAAGCAGGATAAGACGAATGTGATGCGTCTTCTGGAACAAAAGAAGATATCGTACAAGGAATATACTTTTGAATGTGACGGAACGTGGACGGGAGAGGAAATAGCAACGGCGATGTCGCAAAATCCAAATCAGGCATTCAAAACACTTGTAACTGTCGGTGCGACTAAGAAAAATTATGTTTTTGTAATTCCGGTCAACAGAGAATTAAATCTGAAAAAGGCTGCTAAAGCAGTTGGTGAGAAGAATATAGAAATGATAAAGGCAAAAGAGTTATTGCCGCTAACAGGGTATGTTCACGGTGGATGTTCTCCTATTGGAATGAAAAAGCAGTTTACTACAGTAATAAATGATACTGCAAATGATTTTGATACCATAATATTTAGTGGAGGAAAAATCGGATATCAGGTTGAAGTTGGTTTGGAGGATTTAAAGAATATTCTGCCATTTGAATTTGGTGATGTAGTGTGTGAAAAATAAGGAGAAAGTACATTATGAAGCTGAAAAACATATTGCTTGTCGTAAATGATATCGAAAAATCTGTAGAATTTTACAAGAATTTATTCGGTTTGCGGGTAATACTTGATCAAGACGGTAATGTCATTATGTCTGAAGGACTTGTGCTACAGGATGCAAAAATCTGGAAACAGTTTATTAAACAAGATTTGCTCCCTGAAAATAATATGACAGAGCTTTATTTTGAAGAAAGTGATATTGAAGGCTTTGTAAAAAAGCTTGAAGAGTCAGAATATGATATAAAATATGTAAATACCCTAATGGAACACAGCTGGGGACAAAAGGTGGTACGCTTCTACGATTTGGACGGAAATCTTATAGAGGTTGGAACACCGGTATAAAAGAAAAAGCTACGGGCACAAGTCCGTAGCTTTTTTATATAATATAAATAGTATGAATTTTTGTGAGCAAAGGGGATAATTTTTTTATATCATTGTGCCGATATAAAATATAAAGTGTAGGATGTTATGGAAATATGTATCTTACATTACATAAATTATTTAACTCAAAAGGAATTGAGTGACAAATCTTCAAGGATGAAGAGATGGTTTATAAGGTATGGGATAACTATACCTGTTTTCTGCCTTATTTCATTTGCCTTAATTTGTCTTAGGCTCTTTTCCTATTATAAAAATAATATGTATGAAAGAAAAATGTGAATTTATTTGATTGTTTTATAAGGGGGTGGTTCTATGATTACCGGTACCATTCAAAATCAAGTGAAAATGCAGATGCTTGAAATGAAGTGGCAGCAAAAGAAACAGAACATAAA
>CALZHV010000041.1 GCA_945787485.1 uncultured Lachnospiraceae bacterium | reverse complement strand
CTCATCAAAGAAGCTGTCATCAAAATCATCATCAAAATCGTCAAAATCATCAAGATAATCCGGAGTAAGATACTTATAAACAGCGAAGCAAATACCGGCAATAATTGTTACAATACCAACAATAAGTGCAACAGTAACAAATACATTCTTTGCTTCTTTAACGCAATCATTTTCTTCTACAACCTTAACTTCATCATATTTTCTCATTATCATTACCACCCTTTCAATATACATTAAACCACCAGTCATATCCGGTGGATATAACTGGTAAGATTATATCATAACTTTTTCATCTTTACAAGTGATGCAAACATCTTCTTTTCTCCGACTCTTTCGAAATCAACCGTTATTTCCGCATCCGAGCCGGCAGGTTTAACCTCTGTAACAATACCGTTGCCAAACTTCATATGTCTTACTTTATCTCCGACACAATAAGTCTTTGAATCACCAAAATCCATCGGAAATGCTTTGCCAAATCCGGGATTAAAAGAACCTCCTGTTTTCGGCTTAGAGCTGTACCTTGCCGCAGCATTATCTCCAACCCCAAAAAGCATATTGTTTGCCTTATTTTTAAATGCAAATCTACTACTGTCACCATTATCACCAAGTCTTGTAAAATCACCTTGCATTTCTACATATTGCTTTGGAATTTCCTTTACAAATCTTGAAACCTGACAATAATTTGTAGAGCCATTTATCATTCTTTGTTCCGCTGCCGAGATAAAAAGCTTCTCCATTGCTCTCGTTATACCTACATAACAAAGTCTTCTTTCTTCTTCCAATGCATCCGGGTCATCCGAATCGATGGACATTTTGCTTGGGAACAAACCATCTTCCATTCCACAAATAAAAACATATGGAAACTCAAGACCTTTCGCTCTGTGAAGGGTCATAAGAGTAACCTTATCAGTATCATCATCTTCAATGTTGTCGTTATCTGCAACGAGCGCTATCTCCTCTAAAAGCTCTACAAGGTTTGGATATTCGGCACTCTCTTCATAAGTGACCACTTTATTTTTGAGTTCGTTTATATTTTCTATACGTGCTCTTGCTTCATCCGTATTTTCCAAATTTAAAAGTTCTACATATCCTGTCTTTTCGATAACGGCATCAAAAATATTGCTTGGCAAACAATCCGGGTCATTTTGCATATTCCTGATTTCTTCAACCATATCAACAAAACCCTTTATCTTATCTACCGCTCTTGACACTCCCGGACATTCTTCAATATCTAAAAGAACATCGTAAAAATCAAGATTATTCTCATTTGCAAATGTACTGATTTTATTTATTGTAGTATCTCCGATACCACGCTTCGGAACATTAATTATACGTTTTACCGCCATATCATCACATGGATTTGCAAGCACTTTGAGATAACAAACAATATCCTTTACTTCCATACGCTTGTAGAAATCTGTTCCTCCATATAATATATATGGAATATTTTCCATAATAAGCTTTTCTTCAAGCAGTCTGGATTGGTTATTTGTACGATACAGAACTGAAATATCATTTAAGCTTACACCTTGTGACCTTAAACTTCTGATTTTTGACGCAATACCCGAAGCTTCCTCAAAGCCTGTTCCATACTTAGTAAATGTTATCTTTTCGCCTTCTTCATTTTCTGTCCATAATGTTTTATCTTTTCGTCCCTCATTATTGGCTATAACGCTGTTTGCAGCATTTAATATATTTGATGTTGAACGATAATTTTGCTCAAGTTTTACTACTTTAGCATCAGGATATTGCTTTTCAAAATTCAAAATATTGTATATGTTGGCTCCTCTGAATTTGTAAATACTCTGGTCATCATCACCAACAACACAAAGATTTCTGTATTTTGCGGCAAGCTGCTTTACGAGTATAAACTGCGTATGATTAGTATCCTGATACTCATCTACCATTATGTACTTAAACCGTTCCTGATATTCTCTCAAGACATCCGGATTAGTTTCAAAAAGAAAAATCGTCTTATAAATCAGGTCGTCAAAATCAAGAGCATTATTTCTCTGAAGTCTTCTTTGATATTCCCGGTAAACTCTTGCAATAGCCTGACTTCTGTAGCTTGTTGCATTATCTCTTTCATAATCATCCGGAGAAACATAGTCTTCCTTGGCTTTAGAGATAATTGATAATATATTTTTTTCCGAATAAAGCTTTGGGTCAAGCTTTTCATCTTTGATAATTTCTCTTACAACTACCTTTTGTTCAGTATCATCATATATGGTAAAATCCTTAGACATTCCGATTTTATCAATATGTTTTCTGAGTATTCTTACACACATCGAATGAAATGTACTTACCCACACACTTTCAGAACCAAATCCTATTAAATTGTCTACTCTTTCCCTCATCTCATTAGCAGCTTTATTGGTAAATGTAATCGCAAGTATATTATATGGGTTTACATCCATTTCATTCATGAGATAAGCAATTCTATGAGTAATTACACGGGTTTTTCCGCTTCCTGCACCCGCTAAAATAAGCAGAGGCCCGTCGATATGGCAACAGGCCTCTAATTGTTTATTATTTAATCCCTGCAATTACTGAAGTCCCATCTGAGCCTTAAGAGCCTCTAACTGCTCCTTAACAGCTGCATCAGGTGCGGCGTCATACTTAGCTGCCAATGAATCAACGCCACTTTCTTCTACTGAATTATTAAGTTCACTCATTGCATTTGCTCTGTCAAGCATATTGTTAGCCTTTGCTTCCATTCTCTCAAAGGCACTGATGCTGTTTGCAGAATCAGAAAGAGAAGAATTAAGGCTGTTAATTCTTTCCTGAGTCTTTGCAACTTTAATCTTAGCCTTTATTGCATCTCTTCTTGCATTCAATTCATTAATATCATTTGCAAGCTTATCATGCATCTGTCTCATCTTAAGTGCATTTGCAGCTGCAACATCATATGTCTGCTGAAGACTTGTCTGTTTTGCAGTAAGAGCGTTCTTCTCCTGAAGGAATTTCATAGCGTCTCCCTCATTACCTGCAAGAAGAGCTTTCTCTGCATATGCCTGCATCTTCGCTATCTGCTGGTTACACTCATCAAGTTCTCTCTTACATCTTGTTTCGTCGGCCATAACTGCTGCTGTTTCCTGCTTAACCTTGGCAAGGTCAGAAGTAAGGTTTCTGAGTGTCTGGTCAATCATCTTCTCAGGATCCTCTGCCTTATCAAGTATTGCATTTATATTTGCTGCCATTATGTCTTTAAATCTTGTCAATACGCTCATTTTTTGTAACCCTCCTTAAAACTAATTATATTTTGCTATTACCTCTTCATTTGCTGCCATTGCCTTCTTCTCCATATCAACTCTCTCATCGAGAAGCTTGGCTTTAATCTCTTCATATTTAATTGCCATAATCTGCAAAGCAAGATATGCCGCATTTTTGCTTCCGTTAATAGCTACTGTAGCAACCGGAATCCCAGGTGGCATCTGCACTATTGATAAAAGTGCATCCATTCCTTCAAGATTTGAACCTGAAATAGGAACACCGATAACCGGTAAAACTGTCTGTGATGCAACAACACCCGGCAATGCAGCTGCCATACCTGCAGCAGCAATAATAACATCTGTTCCGTTATTATTTGCTTCTTCTATAAAAGAAGATAATCCTGCATGTGCTCTGTGTGCCGAAAGACATCTGACATCTACTGTTACACCATAACTTTTTAATACATCTATTGCCGGCTCAACCTTTGGCAAATCGCTTGTTGAACCCATTATTACAGCTACTCTCATTTTGTTTCCTCTTTCTTAAAAATATATAAATTATTTTATCTTATTTTTGTATCTGTTTCAACAGTTATTTAGATTTATACAAATATGTAAAACAAATATGTCATTTAAAGCGTTGTTTGTGTCGTGTATATTGTTTTTTTGATAATTTTGTGGTAGTCTTTTTTCCGTTATATGATTTTTCTTGGGGGATTAATCTATAACTTCGGAGGATATTTATGAAAAAGTTTATAGTTTTATTATGTACAGCGATACTTTGCAACAGCATGCTTGTATGTGCTAAGGACAAGCAGGTAAATACGGGGACTTATAATACCGACATTGAATTATCACAGACAGCATCAGATTCCGTAACTGTCCACGACTTGGGGAATGACGTGGTAGTTTATGAATATGTTGTTGATTCCGATCCTTTATCAAAGCTTGCATCACCATTTTCTGTAAATGCAAAATCAGCAAGCAAATATTATAACTATACTGTATCAAATACAACTGTTTTGTCAGTAAAATATTCTGCCAATTTTTCTTACGGTCATACAGATGGCATTGTAAGAGTTACAAATCCGAGTTATACTGTAATTTCACAAAGCTCGGCTGTCACCATTAAACAGATTTTCACATCAACATCAAACGGAAATCCGGGATATGTAAAATTGACATGCAACTTTAACTATAACGGAACTACTGTTTCAGGTGGAGGTAAGCTTTACTGCAACAACAACGGAAACACTTATTAGAAATTAACGGAGCAATACCTGTGGCGAAACGAATTATATATTTAATATGTTCAATTATATTTTTGTCTTTATTTTCTTTTGCATTAATTTTTTGCGATAACCAAATAAATATAAATGCCGAGGCTAATAATATATATCAGGACTACAATTCTTATATCATCGGTAACACCCTGTATGATTTTGATCCATATACAGAGTGCACACAAGTAATGCAAAATCTTAGTATAGGTACTTATGTAGTAAAAGCAAAATATATAAAGCCTGAAGATAATGATGATATTGAAAGGCAGGATATATGGATTTGCCAAAAATGTCATAATTTAATGATAATCACATGGTACACAAACGGTGATGTAACGTCATCATTATCGATTTGCGAGCATAATTATTAATCAAAAGCATGAATAATAAAAAGAACAAATGCCAATCCAATAATAAATCATTAGATTGGCATTTGTTCTTTTCTTTATGCAGTAATGTAAAAATAAGCTTACAGGCTTTGTTTCATATTACATAAAAATATTAAATTTCAATTTTTATTGTAAGCCATATTTTATTGTCAAATTTATCACAGCTTACATCTATCTCACCTTTATTCTTTTCTATCTGATTTTTTAAGTAATGCAGACCAAAGCCATGCCTTTTTCCATCTCTTTTGCTTGTAAAACCTTCACTGAAAAATTGTGTCAATTCTTCAAACGTAAACATTCTTTTCACAGTATTTCTTACTTCTAATATATATTTATTATCCAAAGATTTAACGCTAACATATATACATGCAGTTTCATCACACGCATCTACTGCATTTTGTAAGAGAATACTTGTATAATCACATAAATCAGTTTCACTTACCTGACTATGTATTTTATTCGTAAATATGTCAAAATACATATTTACGTTCTTTTCTTTTGACTTAACAGCAAAACTGTAAAATGTTGCTGCAAGCAATGCATTTTTTATCTGCAATATTTGATAATTTTGCACTTTTTTAATATAAAAATCTGAATATTTTTCCAGATTACTGCTTAGTTCATCATATGACGAATATAATTGAGGCAATATTGAAATCGACTCCAATCGGTTTGAAAATTCATGCTGTGATATCTGCATATCCATAATAAGAGAATCATACAAATCTCTGCAATCGCTATATTTCATCATTTTATTTTGCGCAGTCTTTTCTTTTTCTTCATAAAATGACAATAAACAAATTACTGCTAAAAATAATGAAAGTGCCAGATAAATTATACATTCACTTCCCAAATTAAATCTATATACATCTATATACTTTATACCAAAAATAAAACAAATGCATGTATACACTAAAATAAGCTTATATGAAACAGACAAAGCTGCTATTATTTTAACACCGGCAAATAAATGATTACTGTTTGATATTAGCAATAATATCAAAAAAGCAGCCATATAAATAAAAAATTCTTTTTGATTGTAGCTTAAAGTTTTAAATATTTCTGCTTTTAATATCATCTGCCCTGCCACATCAAACAAAGTGATAAGTACGACTGATATAATCAATGAAAGTATATAAGATTTATAGTCTTCCTCAAATAATATATAATAAATCAAAAACAGTATGCATCCCATTGTGATAAATATAATTATATTATTTTTACCAAATAATGATGCTATGATACTAAAGCATATTATTAGAAATACTTCCTTCTTTCTTATAACTGATTTTTTATCATTTAACATATATGACATTGTAACTATATTATAAAGGCCGAAAAAAACAGATAAAAAATTATATATGTAAATCATTATTTAATTTTCTCCACACAAGTCTTTATACTCTTTTTGAAACTTCTTCCAATAGGAACAGGATTTTCATTTAACAATATAATGCCATTAGAAAAATCGACATTTTTAATATGTTTTTCATTTATCATATAACATTTGTGACATTGAAAGAATCTTTTACCCAATTTCTTGGCAAAATCTTTAAGACTGTGCATTCTCGTTCTAATCACACCATTAACAGTATATACATTTTTTATATGCCCTTTTGACTCCAAATATAAAATATCGTCACAATTAACACAATACTTGACTCTGTTGATATCAGATATAACAATTTTGTTTTCTATATATCTGGTTAACATCATCTGTTCTATCTGGAACAATATATCCTGTTTTGTATATGGTTTAACTATAAAGCTGTAACAATGATAATTTGCCAATGCGTAATTAATATCACCCATAATGGCTGTAATAAACAAAATAGGTGTCTTATAGTAATTACTGTTATCTCTTATATAAGCAGCAACTTCAAAACCGCCTTTGTCATTTTCATCTTCTGATAATTTTATATCTAAAAAGAATAAATCAAACAAACCTTCTTCATTTGATTTGTCTATAATTTTCTTGGCATCACTTACATTAGTAACACCATACAAATCCCAATCATCAAAATTACTACTAATAATAGTACTTAACTCCTTTATCTGTTCCTGTTCGTCCTCAAGAATCAAAACCTTATTCATTTTATCCCTCGCATGATTATAATTACTCTGTTAAATATTAAAACAAATAACATTTGCTGTCAAATACAGTCATGCTGTCTTACACGTCATTTATGTTCAAATTACTTCTTTATTTAATCTTTTCATTTAATCACAATATCTTTTATTATTTTTTCAGGTTCTTTTTTATTCTTTTCTATTATATAAGCACCTGTAAGTCTTATTTTTGCTTCTTCAATCAACTTTTCATCGTCTCCGTGAATGTAAGCAAAGATTTCATTTTCCTCTACTTTGTCACCGATATGCTTTCTTATATCGATACCTACAGCAAGGTTAATCTCGCTGTCCTTTGTCGCCCTGCCTCCGCCAAGAATGAGGCTTGCCATTCCCACCTCACTCGTATTGCAGGATACAATATATCCTGCTTTATCAAATGTAACAGGAACAACATATTTCGCCTTCGGAAGCTTTTTTGTATTAAAAATGCACTCTTTGTTACCTCCCTGTGCCTGAACAAATTCTGCAAGCTTTTTAAGTGCATTTCCACTTTCAATTGCTTCTTCACAAAGCCTTCTTGCTTTATTTTTATCATCGCAAATACCGGCACCCATAGTCATATATGTTGCCAGTGTCAACGAAACCTCAAGCAATCGCTTTATTCCCTTAGGAATATCGTCTCTATTAACATCCTTTATCATTAATGTATCGATTGCTTCCTCAAGCTCCAAAGCATTTCCAACCTTACAGCCGAGAGGCTCATTCATATCAGTTATAACACCGTATGTTTTTCTTCCTGCAAGTTCTCCAATATCAACCATCGCTTTCGCAAGAGCGCTTGCATCATCAATATTCTTCATAAATGCACCGGAACCGCATTTTACATCCAATACAATTACGTCTGCTCCTGCTGCAATTTTTTTGCTCATTATACTTGATGCAATAAGCGGAAGGCTGTCTACCGTCGCAGTTACATCTCTTAAGGCATAAATTTTCTTATCAGCCGGTGCCAGATTACCTGTCTGGCTTACTAATGACATCTTTATATTATTCACATTATCAATAAATTCTTCCTGTGAAATTGCAACATTAAAGCCTTCTATACTTTCAAGCTTATCTATTGTTCCGCCTGTATGTCCCAGGCCTCGTCCGCTCATTTTCGCTATAGGAACACCTAATGAAGCAAGTATAGGACCGACAATAAAGGTTGTTTTATCACCTACGCCACCCGTGCTGTGTTTATCAACCTTAACACCTTCAATTTTATCAAGATTTAATTTATCTCCGCTGTCAGCCATTGCCAATGTAAGTGCCACCGTTTCTTCATTTGTCATTCCCATGTAATATACTGCCATTAACCATGCTGACATCTGATAGTCGGGTATTCTTCCGTTTGTAAAACCATCAACAATAAATCTTATTTCATCTTCTGTGTGGCATCCGCCACCTCTTTTTTTCATTATCAAATCATACATTCTCATAAGCAGCACCTCCTGTCTTCCCATATTGAAACTTTTTTTATTTTCTAATTTGGTCTAATATACTTTTACCAATTGTCGTCGTATCTTTAACCATTTCATCGGAAAGCAAATATTCCTCGACAGTTTTTCCTATATCGGCAAATGACTCGAGTGTTCCAAAGTTATAATCTGATTTAATATTATTCCCAAATATCATAACAGGAATATATTCTCTTGTATGGTCTGAACCTTTGTATGTCGGATCACAGCCATGATCGGAATTAATTATAAGAATATCATCTTCCTTCATTAAAGGCATCATCTTACCCAACCACAAATCAAATTCTTCAAGTGCATTTTTGTATCCGCAAACATCTCTTCTGTGTCCATATTTCATGTCAAAATCAACAAGGTTGGTAAATATAAGACCTTCGTCGATTTGTTTCATATAATCAAGTGTTTTGCTCATTCCATCAGCATTTCCGCTTGTATGAACCTCATCGGTTATTCCTACCGCATTGAAGATATCGCTTATTTTTCCTACTGCCGCAACTTTTTTGCCCGCATTTTTTATGTGTGACAATATATTATCCTCGCTTGGTTTTAAAGCAAAATCTCTTCTGTTTGCCGTTCTTTCAAATGCGCCTATAGGTTTTACATCTACCGATTGCTCCGATACATCCTTTATTCTTACAAACGGTCTTGCTATTACTCTTCCGACGGCATGCTCTCCCTGAAGAATATCTCTTGCAATCCTGCAGTATTCGTACAATTTATCAAGTCCAACCTTCTCCTCTGACGCCGCTATCTGAAAAACGGAATCTGCAGAAGTATAAATAATAGGATATCCGGTTTTCATATGTTCCTCGCCATATTCCATAATAACAGGCACACCCGAAGCAACCTTATTTGCATATATCCCTCCGCATCCTGTCTTTTCGATAAATTCATCTATTATTTCCTTTGGAAATCCGTCAGGATATGTTGGAAATGGTTTTTTTGTATATATGCCAATCATTTCCCAATGTCCTGTTGTTGTATCTTTTCCATTGGACATTTCTTTGGCTTTTCCATAACATCCTATACTTTCTTCATTTCCGGATTTAAAAGAAGTACCATCTATCTTTCTTAGCCCAAGCTTACACATATTCGGTATTTTTATATCAGGATACTGTCTTAAAATATGTCCGATTGTATCTGCTCCTTCATCATCATATTTTGATGCATCAGGCAGAGCTCCTGCGCCTACACTATCAATCACAATCCAAATCACTCTTTTACTCAAAGCGTACACCTCCTATATAAAAAGGCCACAGGAAGCCCCGTAGCCTAATAATCGTTTATTATTACTTATTATCTCCAACAATATCCTTCTTATTTATTGCAAACAGTAATAAAGCAACGAATACCATTCCTCCGACAATATTTCCGAGTGTTACGGGTACAAGATTATCTATGAAAAAGCCTCCTATTGACATAGAATCAATCTGAGAAGCTGTCATACCCGCATCAATAGCTGCATTTACATATGTATCATTTGTCTTTGCCAAAAGCCCTGCCGGAATATAATACATATTTGCAACGCAGTGCTCATAACCGCCAATTACGAATGCCCAGATAGGGAAGAATATTGCCCATATTTTTCCTACTACTGATTGAGCAGTTCCTGCTGCAAGAACAGCTATACAAACTAATATATTACACATTATTCCTGAACAAAATGCTTTCAAAAAGCTTAAATTAAGCTTATTATATGCTGTCTTTATTGTTGCTGCGCCGAGCGCTCCTGCACCATAATCAAGCTGTCCGCACTGATTTACAAGCACTACAACTATAAGTGAACCAATCAGGTTACTTATAAACACAAGTGCCAGAACCTTTACCATCTGCATGAACTTAACTCTTTTATTTATAACTCCAAAGATAATCAGGCAGTCACCTGTAAATAATTCTCCTCCGCATAACACAATAAGAATAAGTCCTACAGGGAAAATTGCACCGGCAAGTGCTTTTGCCAGTCCGACATTTGCAATTCCAAATGTTGCCGCACTACCGCTTGATGCACCCATAGCAATAAACGCACCTGCAAGCATGCCTAAAAGCACAATCCTTCCAATCGATAATTTTGTTTTTCCTTCATACACTGCCATATTGTCAGAAATGACAGCAGACATTTTTTTAGCATTCATTTGCCTATTCCTCCGTTATCTAAATAATCATTTTTTATCAAAAGGCTCGTTAAGTTTTTCTGTTCCTTTTAGAACAAATCTTCCATCTTCAATAATTACAATTTCGGTTTTATCGGGAAGCACTGCACTTATTTTTTCAATTTCTTCATATGGAATAGTTATATCTGTGTGACAGTTATAATATGCCATTTTCTTTTTTTCTTCCTCATTTGAATTTCTAAGAACCGAACACTCATTTTCCTTTGCAACAATCTCTCTTCCATCCGGATTATATAAAACTGCTTCCTCACTGTAACTGTAGCAGGTATCTCCTACAGCAAAATGCGGTCCCATTTTCTCTACTATGAGGATAGGTAATTTATATATAATATCAAACTCGTGTGCCATAACATAAGCGGTTGTATTTGTTCCGATTGCAAACTCCCCAATAGGAAGTGTATCATGATTAAACATCAGATTTTCTTTGATAAATGCTTTATTTTCTTCTTCACTGTCAAAGTTATCACATGTATAATCTACTATTTTTCCATCCTTAAATGTAAGCGTCAAATTATTATATTTCAACTCATTTAAATACACCTGACTTACATTTAAAACACCTTCCGTATTTGTCAAAACCGGCGATGTAAACACTTCACCAAGCGGAATATTTACGTCTGCGAGACAATTTTCAAAATTTGTTTCTTTCGTTATATCAATATCGTGAAGCATAACCTTCATATCAGTATGGTTATCGCCTTTGCCCACAACATGTACATATTCTGCCTTATCTAGCTCAAGTATTATCTTTTGCTGAATTTCTTTGTATATCTCGTTATCCAATGTATTTACTTCAACAATTCTGTCAAATATCTCTTCGAAATCATCTCCAATCTCAGGTATCGGATAAGCAATAATTGTGAAGCTGTATTTATCTCTTGGAATATATTTATTTACGATTTCTGCAGACTTTTGACTGTACAAAAGCGTAAGCTCCTGCTGTTTTTCGTTAAGTCTTAAAGCATTTTCCTTAATTACTGGCACAAACGGTTTCTCACCGAATACCTCAATAACGGCAGGGCCTGCATAAACCGCTGCCAGCTCCTTATTTTTTTCGTATGCATCCTGCATAACCTCAAGCTTTCTTTCAATAAAAGCTTTGTCCATAAACAGAGCTTCATCCATTCTATGGTCATATTCATATTGCTTATTAGCAGGAGTTCCTACATATCCTGTTCTAAGAGTGAGTTTTCTGTTTATTCTGCTAACCGGGTATCTGTATATCACCGGCTTTAAACCATTTTGTTGAAACAGTTCAATCGCATATTTAACCATTCTCTCCTGCCCGATTGAATATCTTATATTGACAGTTTTCTTCTTCTACCTATTATTTTACGTGAAACTGCGCATCGTTTCAAAGCCTTTAATAAATCCATTTACGTAAGTAAATGCCATATCTCTTACTTTTTCTTCACTTAGGCTGTTAAGAAACAACGCTGTCTTTATCTCATTTACACCTATAAATTCACCATAATCATACAAATAAGAAATATCATTTAAATCACTATTCATGATTATGTTTGTTGCAAAATCGTATTCCGGATTTAACGTCTCACATACTCTCTTTGCAACGGTTACATCAGCATAATCATACATATGATAATAAATTGCATCTTTGATATATTTGGCTTTAGGTTCTTCTTCCGAAAACATGCTGTATATTTCCAGGAAAAGTTCTGCAACGGAAACATACTCCAGCAGTTTATTTTCATACACATATACTATACATGCTCTTATTTCTGTTGTTAAAAAACATAATAGCTTTCCATATTTATTACCCAATTGTTTAACTGCAAAATCAGGATTTGAAAAGCTTGTCAAATATGCATCCCCTAAAATATCAGCATATAAATTATCATTTATAGCTTTTCTTTCATCCAAGCTTAATTTTGCATAATTATCTGAATCTAATATCTGCTTCAAATCATACAGATACATCATGAAATCTGACATTTTGTCAAAATAGCTTTTAAGCTCCCGGCTCAAAATTTTGCACTTTTCGTCAGGTATTTCACTCATTCTGTCTACTGCAAGCTGTAATCTTTCCAAAAGATTTGCATTATATTCTTCATTCATATTCTAATGTCACTCTCTGTTTTTTTATACATTAACCAAAAAGGCCAATAATCATTAATGCTACAATAATAACTAAAGATAAAATGTTTACTAAGATAGACAGTTTTTTACTCTTTACACTACCTTCCTGAGCTTTTTTTCCTATGCATGCAAATATCTCTCCAACTACGGAAAGTAAAATTGCAATCATATAAAACATTGTAAAAATCCCGGGTATATTCCCTTTAGTTACAATAGCAACTATAATACTTGATAATTCTATAAGCAGTGAAATACCACCCATAACAAAGGCTACAACTGTATCAAACGCAATAGAATTATCAGAAAAATAATATCTTCTTCTTTTTATTCTCATAATTAATCATTATTACCGGATTATTTCTATCCTAAATCTAATTTATTCCTTATTCATACAAAAAAATGTCTTAAAATTTATTTTACACAGCCAATAATCTCATTGATATCCTCAATATTGTTTTTGGTCATAAACGCTTCGATTCCATCAATTATTTCTATCGTAGCATATGGATTATGGAAATTTGCAGTACCGACCGCAACAGCTGTCGCACCTGCCATCATAAACTCAATGGCATCCTCTGCACAGCTTACGCCACCCATTCCGATAATAGGAAGCTTTACGGCATTTGCTACCTGATACACCATCCTTACCGCTATCGGTTTAATAGCCGGTCCCGAAACGCCTGCTGTTTTATTTGCCACTGCAAATGTTCTTTTGTTTATATCAATTTTCATACCTGTAAGAGTATTTATGAGAGAAAGAGCATCTGTACCGGCTGCCTCTGCTGCCTTTGCCATTTCTGTTATATCAGTTACATTTGGAGATAATTTCATAATTATCGGTTGTTTCGCTTTTGCTTTTATAGCCTTTGTAATATCATAAAGTGCTTTTGGATCCTGTCCAAATGCAATTCCTCCCTCTTTTACATTAGGACATGAAACATTAATTTCAAGCAAATCAACATCATCGCTTTCTCCTAGCTTTTCTACAACTTCAAGATAATCTTCAGCACTCTTTCCGCAAACATTTACTATTATCTTAGTATCCTTATCTTTAAGAAAAGGTATATCCCTGCTCATAAATGTATCTATACCCGGATTTTGAAGTCCTATCGCATTCATCATGCCACCGTATGTTTCAGCTATACGAGGAGTTGGATTTCCCGGCCACGGAACATTTGCAACACCCTTTGTCGTCACTGCACCAAGTCTGTTTAAATCCACAAATTCATCATATTCCATACCGGAGCCAAATGTCCCTGATGCAACTGTAATAGGATTTTTAAAAGTAACACCTGCTATATTTACACTAGTATTCATCTATAGCTCTACCTCCTCAGCATAAAATACAGGACCATCCTTACATACACGTTTATTATTAACCTTCGAATGATCATCAACTTCCTTGGATTTACATACACATGCAAGACAAGCACCAACGCCACAAGCCATTTTTTCTTCAAGTGAAAGCTGTGCCTTAATGCCATTTTCCAGTGCATATGTCTGTATGGCTCTAAGCATTGGTGTAGGGCCACAGGCATAAATTATATCACCCTCGATACCATATTCTTTTATAGCATCCATAACTGTTCCTTTAACACCAATTGTTCCGTTATCACTTGATTTATAAACTTTTCCGTATGGCTCGAATTCTTCTGATAAAAACTCTTCATCTCTA
>CALZHV010000040.1 GCA_945787485.1 uncultured Lachnospiraceae bacterium | reverse complement strand
TTGCTGAACCCCATGAACTCAAACATCTGAATCCGTCAGAAAGAGTTGTACCTCCGCCTATTGACATTATTGTTGAAAGTGCGCTTGTATTGTTGTTGTAATATGCAACAGCAGGTCCAACATTATCCCAGCCAAGCGGCCAATAAGGCTTTTGAGCATTTGAATTATCCTTATACTGATTGAATTCATTAAGATATGCACTGTCGCCGGTAACCTTGTAAAGCATAAGTGCTGCAAGACAATAATCATCTTCCCAAGCTGATGACGGATAAAATTCTTGTCCGCACTGGTTTGTATTTTTGTTGTTACTCTTTGCGTAATCAAAAAGCATCTTGGCTGTTGTAAGATACCTCTCTCCTCCAAAGTTTTTATATTGCATTGCAAGTGCCGCAGCCGACAGACAAACTATATCTGTAGATGGGTCGCTTGCACTTGTAAAGTAAATAGGTCTGTTGCTGTTTGTCTGATTTTCAGGCGCACCCCAATATCCGTGGTCGTATCCGCCACCTCCTTGTCCGACCTGACAACAAAAGGCTTCGACTGATGAACCACTACTGTTCAATACAGTACAATTAACGAAATAATCTGCAAAATGTGTTGTCAAATTCTTCAAATGTCCTGTCTGCTTTGCTGCTTCATATGCCTCTTTATTTGTATCATAGCTCATTCCAAGCACAAATGCTGCATATGCTTCAGGCAGACCAAACTTTACATGATCACCCGCATCATGGAAACCACCGTTCAAATTAACACTAACTGTTGTTCCATCGCTTCTTGTATATGTAGTTTCATCAAAGGTATGGCAGTTTCCTCTCCAGTTAAGCAAGCTCGTTTCACTGACATCCGCACCACACATGTTGGCATCATAGAAATATAATGAATATTGCAAGAGTTTTGCATAATTGAATTCATCTGCATTATCTGCCTCTGAAATTTCTTCTGTCACTTCTTCAAGATTTTCTTCCGATATTTCCTCCGTTACTTCTTCTGTTATTTCTCCCGTAGTTTCGATTTCATCATCCTCCATCGCCTTTGCTCCAACAGGTGGAACGGCCACGCAGGCAGACATCATTGCTAATGTTAACGTTGTTGCAATACATTTTTTTAATAGTTTGTTGCCCCTTCTCAACGCATTTACCTCCGTTAATTTATATAGTCAATATTTTAGCATACCTCAGAAAATTTTGATATATACATTTTGTATTTTGTTATGCCTGTTTTGTCATTTATGTAAAGTTATGAAACAGATTTATTTTTTAAACAAAAAACCGTATGGCATATTATCATAATATAAATACAATAATTATCATACGGTTCTAAAAAAATTTACATCTATTATTTATTGCTGATCATACTGCTGATTGTACTGCTGTGCATATGCCTGCTGAACATATTGCTGGTTATTCTGCTGTGCATATGCCTGCTGGTCGTACTGCTGATTATTCTGCTGTGCATATACCTGCTGGTCTGCTGCCGGCTGAGCAATTTCCTTCTGCTGCGCAGCAGCTTCAATTACAGCTCCCTCAGGTGTCGCAACAGCCTGAGTTTTATCAAGCCTTGCTGCCTTTTTTGCTGCCTTTTTTGCTTTTTCTTCAATCCTGACATTCTTACAGAATTTTATGAGAATCAATGCAGCTACAATTTCATATATAAAAACAATAACCCTTGTTACAGACAATACTAAACGGAATATAACGGTATCAATTATTGCTTCAACCATTTGTGCAAATAAATCTTTTACATCAGGAAAAACCGTATCAAACACTTCTTCTCCCAATTCGCCGTATTTACCTGAAATGTATTTTTCTGCTAAAGAAAGGTAATTGATTTTATCAAAAGAATCTTCCCATGTGTTTTCAGGGTCAACAGCAACAATAGCTTCCGTAAGTTTATATTGTGTTTCAGATATCTGAGTCCAAAAGCCAAAATACAGTGTTCCCACAAGTAATATTATTGGTGCCAATAAAAATCCTATAATTTTTAGCGGAAGTTTCTTTGAAGCAACTCCCACACCGATTAATATAAACATTGTAACCAGTACTCCAAAAAATTCAGCACAATTAAGTATCACCAAAGCATTATTTGCTCCGTTTACCAAAGATTGTTCTTCCTCAATAAGCAGGTTCGCTGCATATGATGCAATAACAAGGATAATTTCAGCCAACTGTGTCAACAGGGCAAGAATAAATCCTACATTAACTCTGCATAATATTGCCAGTACTACTACCGAAATCGCAAATCCGATAAATTGCATAAAAGTTGTTATCATTCCGATTGGTGCACCGCCAATGTGTAAATCTACCCAAAGATAAAAAAATCTAATCATAACCTGTGCAATTGCCAAAATCAAAATATTCAACCAGGTTTTTGATCTAACTCTCATATTTTTCCTCCCTCACTAAACAAAGCTTTATTCAAATACTAAAGCACGCTTTTTCATATGTTTATAATATTAACAAACTATAAAGGGACTGTTTCACAGTCCCTTTATCATTTCACAAAATATTATTGTTATTAATATATTAAGCCTTACCTACTGAACCAAAAAGCTCCATCTTTTCTTTAACAGTTGCTCTGATTGCATCTGCACCAGGAGCAAGAAGCTTACGTGGGTCAAATCCCTTACCCTGCTGATCCTTGCCTTCCTCAATGTACTTTCTTGTTGCTTCCTGGAATGAAAGCTGGCACTCTGTATTTACATTAATCTTTGAAACACCAAGTGAAATTGCCTTCTTAATCATATCCTCAGGGATACCTGTACCACCGTGAAGAACGAGTGGCATAGCTCCTGTCTTAGCCTGAATAGCATCAAGTGTCTCAAAGCTAAGTCCTGCCCAGTTCTCAGGATACTTTCCGTGAATGTTACCGATACCTGCTGCAAGCATGTCCACACCAAGATCTGCAATTGTCTTACACTCTTCAGGATCTGCACACTCACCTGCACCTACAACACCATCTTCTTCTCCACCGATTGAACCAACTTCACACTCAATTGAAAGACCAAGACCATGTGCAACATTAACAAGTTCAGTTGACTTAGCAAGGTTCTCTTCAAATGGATAGTGTGAACCATCGAACATGATTGAAGTAAATCCTGCCTTTATACACTTGTAACATCCTTCGTAAGTACCATGATCAAGATGAAGTGCAACAGGAACTGTAATTCCTAACTCTTCGTCCATAGCCTTAACCATAGCTGCAACAGTCTTGAAACCTGTCATATACTTACCAGCACCCTCTGATACACCTAAGATAACAGGTGAGTTTAATTCCTGTGCTGTTAAAAGGATTGATTTTGTCCACTCAAGGTTGTTGATATTGAACTGACCAACTGCGTAATGACCTTCTTTAGCCTTCTTCAACATCTCTGTAGCTGAAACTAACATTTTTTATTCCTCCGTTTTGTTTAATAATTTGTTGCACCATTTAGAATTATTTTACTCCTATATCGCAACACGGCTGTAAACATTATACAATAGCTTCTTTAATAATTCAAGACTTGCGAATAGGGCATAATGATAGTTTTTTTAATATAATTCAAGAATTTTGTTGTGCTAATTTATATTGTATACATAAGTGCTTATTATATTTATATCCGGAGACTTCTCATGTGCACTGCTACAATTTCTTTTTCCTGAATATCACTATGGAACCGGCAATTGCCATTACACTTGTTACAGCAGTCACAACCAATGTTTCCAAGTAATCCTTAGGATTTACATCCCCACTTAATAGTTCCACGGCACCAAGAAGTTTTACAGGCATATACGGAGCAATATCAGGTACTATATTTAACATATAACATACTGCCACTATTCCTCCCGTAAAAAGTAACACCGCCATGTTTGTATTTCCTATGCATGAGCCCAAAGTCATAATTCCTATTGTCCATAACCCAAAAATGTAAATCATAACTCCTGCAAATATACAATTCTTCACTATAGAATTGTCCCAATAATAAACTGTGTATATGTAAGCAGACCCAAAATTTACCAGATAAGCCAAAGTCCATACAACAATTTGAACAATCAACTTAGAAGCTAAAACTTTTGTCCTTGACATTCCCTTTGTAATAATATTAATAAGGGTTCCTCTTTGGTATTCAGTCGTGTAAGAACCGGCATACATGATTACAAAAACCATAACAAACATAAATATATTCTTATAATACTGTTGCCATGATGTAATAGCAGTTACTTCGCCAACCTCTATTCCAACTATCCCCTGTTCCGCCAAGGTATCTGTCATAGATTCAAATAATACGGGAGTCAGCTTTGCCACTGCCGGTGCCATGATTCCCATAAGCAAAGAAACAATCAAAATAATCATTAATTTGTGGGTTCTTTGCTGTTCCATCCATTCTTTCTTTATAAAGGCATTAATCTGTCTCATTTCCTATTACCTCCATAAATAATTTTTCCAGATTTGAATCTTTCATCTCAAGCTTAACGATGTCAATATTTTGAGTTTTTATTGCATTTAAAGCTTTATTCATATCTTCATTTGAAGCAAATTCGGCTGTAAAGCTCTTGTTGCCTCCCATTTCTCTTACCTGAGCTATATTTCCATTCCATGCAATTCGTCCGTTATTCAATATAGCAACATTATCACATATTCTCTCCACATCACTTAAAATATGTGTTGAAAAAATAACTGTTGTATGTTCACTTACAGCTTTAAGTATATCAAGTATTTCTTTTCTTCCGGCCGGGTCTAAGGCACTGGTAGGCTCATCACATATAAGAAGCTCCGGTTTCGCAAGAAGTGCCTGTGCAATTCCCAGTCTTTGCTTCATTCCTCTGGAAAAACCATTTATGCGCTTGTTATCCTTTTCAAGTCCAACCATAACAAGCATTTCATTAATGCGGTCATCAACCTTTTCTTTTGGAATATTTGTTATATCAGCGCACAGTCTCAAATACTCAGCAGGCTTCATATATCCGTAAAATTCAGGTACATCCGGCAGATAACCAATATACTTGTTAGTATCATTTTGCCCATATTTTACCTTTTTGCCATTTATAAATATTTCTCCGGCATCCGCCTTATATAGTCCTAATATAAGCTTCATGGTCGTGGTTTTGCCGGCACCGTTTCTGCCCACAAAACCAAAAACAGAATTTCTTGGTACGTCAAAGCTTAAACCATCCAGTATCTTCTTTTCTCCGAAGCTTTTGTACACGTCCTTTATTTTTAATATTTCATCCATTCTTTACTCATCCTCTTTCCCTAAAATAAAATATAATATAGGACCTATGTAATTCATACCGACTATAGTTATAATAAGCCACAGTACTCTGTTGCCGTGCTTATAAGTTTTGTGAGTCAAAATATGTTTTATCGTAAAAAACAACAAAACAAATTCCAATATAACTATTGGAACTAAAAATGGTAAAAACTCCTGTACATTTAAATTTATCATAAATTTCTCCTCCATCAATCAAACAAAATATGCGTTATATTTTTTCATAAATACTCGTAAATAATATTCGTATTAATTAATTTATAGTAATCCACACATTTTTACACTTTAGCATCAATTATCGCTGTACTTTTCTACACACATACCTTTATGATTACATTTAGTACAAGTTACCTTTCTTAATTTGAACGTATGCTTTGCAAATACATATTCCCAAAATTTAGGCCTGAACAATGCATGACAGTGTGCGCACAAAAAAACGGTATGCTTATACATGTAACGAACCAGAAATGATGCCAGTACAATCAGTGCCGGCAAAAACATAAGAAAAATCATTGGACTCTTATGTACAATCCAATACCAAATTCCTACACATTCAAAAAAATCAAGAACCAGACCCAAGCCTAACACAAAAAATCTTAGTCTATTCATCTTCTTTGATTCCACAATCATCTTTTCTATGTCTTCATTTGAATTTACAGATAGGAAGCCGCTTTCTTCGATATTTTTTCTAACAAGTTTTATGCGTCTTTGACGTTCCTGAAGGCCATCTATTTCCTTAGCAATTTCTTTCTCCTGTTCCTCAAGGAATGACTCAACTACCAAATAGCCATCCTTATCCTTCATAATTTCCTTAATGGCAGATAAGGATACTCCCAATGATTTCATCATACAAACCTTTTTAATATTGTTAATATCATCGTCAGAGTATAGTCTTCGTCCACCTTCAGATATCTCGCTTGGATGTACTATGTTTTCCTTATCATAGTATTGAACGGTTCTTACAGTTATATCGCAAAGCTTAGCAACTTCACCTGTAGTATATAACGACATTTTTACACCTCCTAATGAGTTATATAGCATATTACGTTAGGTCACAATCAATACCTTACCCTGCGTAACATATAAATTTTTGTAAAAAAATACTGCAAAGAAGTTATATTACCTCTGTGCAGTATTATTATACATTATTTTATTGTTTTTGTATTATGGTTTAATAATATGGTTTAGTATTATCGTTTAGTATTATGTTTTAATATTATGCGTCAGTATTATGCTTTACTTTTTTGTTTTAGTTTTTCCTGCTTTGTTATCTATTCAGATACTTTTTTAAGTACTTTCCTGTATATGACTGTTTTTCTTTTGTTATTTCTTCCGGAGTACCCTTTGCAATTACAGTACCTCCGCCGTCGCCACCTTCAGGTCCTATATCAATGATATAATCGGCAACCTTAATCACATCAAGGTTATGTTCAATTACAACAACTGTATTTCCACCCTCCGTAAGCTTCTTAAGAATATCAACCAATCGATGAACATCTGCAAAATGAAGTCCCGTTGTCGGTTCATCTAAAACATAGATTGTCTTGCCGGTACTTCTTTTGCTAAGCTCTGTTGCAAGCTTGATTCGCTGTGCTTCGCCACCCGACAAAGTTGTAGACGGCTGACCGAGCTTAATGTACCCGAGTCCAACATCCTTAAGCGTTGATATTTTTCTCAAAATTGAAGGTACATTTTCAAAAAATTCGCATGCTTCATCAACAGTCATGTCTAAGACATCGTATATATTCTTGCCCTTGTATTTTACTTCAAGTGTTTCTCTGTTGTATCTCTTACCCCCGCAAACCTCACAAGGAACATATACATCTGCCAGGAAATGCATTTCTATTTTAATTATACCATCGCCTTTACACGCTTCGCAACGACCACCCGGTATATTAAAAGAAAATCTTCCTTTATTGTAACCCATAGCCTTTGCATCCTTCGTTCCTGCAAACAAGTCACGTATCAAATCAAAAACGCCCGTATATGTTGCAGGATTTGAACGAGGTGTTCGACCTATAGGCGACTGGTCTATATTAATAACCTTATCCAATTGCTCCAATCCGGTTATCTTATCATGATCTCCCGGCTTTGTTTTCGCTCTGTTAAGTTCTTTGGCAAGTGTCTTATAAAGTATTTCATTCACTAAAGAACTCTTTCCCGAACCTGATACTCCGGTAACACATGTCATGATACCAAGCGGAAATTGTACATCTATATTCTTTAAGTTATTCTGTCTGGCTCCTTTAACTTCTATATATCCTGTCGGTTTTTGTCTTATCTCAGGTACAGGTATCTTTTTTCTTCCGCTCAGATAATCACCTGTAATAGATGCCGGACAATTAATTATATCCTCAACTGTTCCCTGAGCAACTACTTCTCCACCGTTTGAACCGGCACCCGGTCCTATGTCAACAATATGGTCTGCCGCAAACATTGTATCTTCATCATGCTCAACAACAATAAGTGTATTTCCCAGGTCTCTTAGTCTCTTTAAAGTTGCAATAAGCTTGTCATTATCTCTCTGATGAAGTCCGATACTTGGCTCATCAAGAATATAAGCTACACCCACAAGCCCCGAACCAATCTGTGTTGCAAGTCTGATTCGCTGAGCTTCGCCACCCGACAATGAGCCTGTTGCTCTGGCAAGTGTAAGATAATCAAGCCCAACATTCATAAGGAATCCTACTCTTGATTTTATTTCTTTTATTATAAGGTCGCCTATTTTAAGCTGTCTTTCCGTAAGCTGAATGTCTTTAAAAAACTCATGCAGCTTCTTTATAGACATTTCTGTTATTTCAGATATATTTTTGTCAGCTACCGTAACTGCAAGCGAAGTAGCTTTAAGTCTTTTCCCGTGACACTCCTCACAAGGAATAATCGACATATATTCCTCGTATTCCTGCTTCATTACCTCCGAAGAAGTTTCTTTGTATCTTCTGTTGACATTGTCAACAAGTCCTCCAAAATCAACCATATGGACATTGCCGCCGTATACACCCTGGTATATAACTTTTATTTTCTTGCCTCTTGTTCCGTACAATATTATATCTTTAGCTTTGTCACTCAGCTTCCCAAACGGTGTATCAAGCGAGAAACCATACTCTTCTGATAAAGCGACCAGAATGGCATGCGTATAGCTTTTTTTGTCACTACTTGACTGCCATCCCATTACTGAAATTGCCCCCTCGTTAAGTGACAGCTTTTTGTCAGGAATCATAAGGTCAATATCAAATTCACTTTTGAAGCCCAATCCTGTACAACATGGACATGCGCCAAACGGATTGTTAAACGAAAAACTACGGGGTTCTATCTCATCAATGCTTTCGTTGCAGTCAGGGCACGAAAAACTTTCCGAAAATGTCATTGTTTCCCCGTCAATAACATCTATTTTCAAAATTCCTTCAGCCATTTTCAAAGCTATTTCTATTGAACCGGTGAGACGGCTTTCGAGTCCTTCCTTAATTGCCAGTCTGTCAATTACGATATCGATGTTATGCTTTTTATTTTTGTCAAGCTTGATATCTTCGCTAAGGTCATAAAGGCTGCCGTCAATAATTGCTCTTGCAAATCCGCTTCTTCTCGCCTGATCAAGCAATTTGACATGTTCTCCCTTTCTGCCTTTTACAACAGGAGCCAGCACCTGAAATTTTGTTCTCTCAGGAAGCTTCATTATCTCATCCGTCATCTGGTCAACAGTCTGACGCATAATTTCCTTTCCACATTTTGGACAATGCGGAATGCCCACTCTTGCATATAACAATCTGAGATAATCATAAATTTCCGTAACAGTTCCAACTGTTGAACGCGGATTTCTGTTAGTCGATTTCTGGTCAATTGATATTGATGGTGACAAGCCTTCTATTTTTTCAACATCCGGTTTGTCCGCAAGCCCCAAAAACTGTCTGGCATATGAAGAAAGAGACTCCATATACTTTCTTTGTCCTTCTGCATATATTGTATCAAATGCCAAAGATGACTTACCCGAGCCTGAGAGTCCCGTTAATACCACGAATTCATCTCTTGGAATCTTTATGTCTATATTCTTTAAATTATGTTCTTTTGCACCCTTAATTGTTATATACTTGTGTTCGCTCATTTTATTACTCCGGTTTCATCAATCGACATTAAAGCCAATTGTTTTTTTGCTGTTTTACTTGCCACAACAGCTGATTATCTTATCAAGGATAAAGGTTTTAAATGCATCCATATGAGCCTTGCATGCACAAGGGCTGCACGGACACTTACCGCTGAATTTATCCTTTACTGATGCCAATGGTTTCTGACATTTTTCAGATATTCTATCCTTGCATGTATCAACTGTCTGTCTGACATTAATTTTCTCTTTTTTGTCAAGATAGTAAATTACGGCAACTGCTGCAACAGTCACTACAATTACACCACCTATTACACAAATTGCTGTTGTTTTCTTTCTTCTTCTTTCTTCTTCGAGGAACATAATATCTTCTTCATCTAAAACTTCCTCTACCTCCTCCAACGGAAGATCTGTACGCAATGCTATTTCTGCTGCCATTTCTTCTCTTATCATTTTTCTTCCTCCTTTTCACATCTGCCCATAAGGGACTTTACATACCTTTTTCCAAGTTTTACTATGATAAACTATTATAATCTTGCGATTATATATAGTATACAACATTTTACTTATCATAATCACGCAAAATTATTTTTAATTCCTTAATCTCATCCCTAAGTTCTGCAGCCACCTCAAAATTAAGCTCAGTAGCAGCTTTGTTCATTCGTTTTGTAAGCTTGGCAATCTCATCATTTAGTTCCTTCTTTGTCATGGATTCCGGATCCTTTTCTTTTTTAGCCATAGTCTTTTGGTCGTCTGAATCCACCTCTATACTTATAACATCACGAATATCCTTCTTAATACTCTGTGGTGTTATACCATTTGCCTTATTGTACTCATCCTGTATTGCACGTCTTCTGTTCGTCTCATCAATTGCCGCTTTCATGGATTTTGTAACGGTATCAGCATACATTATAACGTGTCCATCCACATTTCTGGCAGCACGTCCGATAGTCTGCACAAGGGATGTTTCCGACCTTAAGAAGCCTTCTTTATCTGCATCAAGAATAGCTACAAGAGTAATCTCCGGTATATCCAATCCCTCTCTTAAAAGATTAATGCCGACAAGGACATCAAACACACCCATGCGAAGGTCTCTTACTATCTCCAATCTTTCAAGGGTATCTATGTCAGAATGTAAATATTTAACCTTAATATCAAGCTGCCTCATATAATCCGTCAAATCTTCTGCCATACGCTTAGTTAATGTCGTAACAAGTATTTTATTTCCCTTTGCAACCTCCTTGTTAACCTCCGCAACAAGGTCATCAACCTGTCCTTCAACAGGTCGAACGTCAATCATCGGATCAAGCAATCCCGTAGGTCTTATTATCTGCTCTGCACGGTTTTCTTCATGCTCCTTCTCGTAATCGGAAGGAGTTGCAGATACAAACAGAATTTTATCTACATGTGCCTCAAATTCATCAAAATTAAGAGGTCTGTTATCAAGCGCTGATGGTAGTCTAAAGCCATAATCTACAAGAGTCGTCTTTCTCGCTCTGTCTCCGGCATACATTCCTCGTATCTGAGGCAAAGTAATATGTGACTCATCTATAATAATTAAATAATCATCTCCAAAAAATCGAAGCAATGTATTTGGTGTCGCCCCCGGCTCAAGTCCGGCTAAAATACGCGAATAATTTTCTACTCCTGAACAAAAGCCTGTTTCCCTTAGCATTTCTATATCAAATTCCGTTCTTTCAGATATCCGCTGTGCCTCAAGCAATTTATCATTTGCTTTAAAATAAGCAACTCTGTCATCCAGCTCTTCCTTTATCTCAACTAACGCTTCCTTAAGCTTTTCTTCTGATACAACATAATGTGAAGCAGGAAATATACACACAAAGGAAAGCGAGCGTTTTATCTCTCCTGTTAAAGGATCAAATTCTACAATTCTGTCGATTTCATCTCCAAAGAATTCTACACGAACACCATCTTCAAAGGTAGATACAGGTAGAATATCAACGATATCTCCTTTTACACGGAAATTACCTCTTCCGAAATCCATATCATTTCTTGTATATTGTATATCAACAAGCTGTCTTATGACATCATCTCTGTCAATCACGGCACCTGCTCTCAAGGTAAGCATCATAGATTTATAATCTTCCGGCGCTCCAATACCATATATACAGGAAACCGACGAAACAACTATCGTATCCTTTCTTTCAATAAGTGAAGCCGTCGCACTGTGTCGCATCTTATCTATTTCATCATTTATGGATGAATCCTTTGCTATATAGGTATCAGTGGAGGGTACATATGCTTCAGGCTGGTAATAATCATAATAAGACACAAAATACTCAACCGCATTCTCCGGAAAAAATTCTTTCATTTCTCCGTAAAGCTGAGCTGCCAATGTTTTATTATGAGAAATAATAATAGTAGGTTTGTTAATAGCCGCAATAACATTTGCCATGGTAAAAGTCTTACCTGAGCCTGTAACACCGAGCAATGTCTGACAATGCTTGCCTTCTTTAAAGCCTTTTACAAGTTTATCTATTGCTTCCGGCTGGTCTCCGGTCGGACCATATGGTGAATGCAATTTAAATTCGCCCATCTAAAAATCTCCTTGCAATAAAATCTACATTTTCTCAATTATTACACTTTATTTGTTACAAACTATTCGTATTTTACCACATAAAATAATAAATGTACACACTTTTATCGAATGTTTGTTCTATTTTCTTTTAATTTAGTTTTTTCCATATTATAATTATACAAAATTATACAAAAGCCTCCCTGTATTTGCGGGAGGCTTTTGCAAAATATACTGTTTTTACATTAATACTCTAAGGCAACTTCATTTCAACACTGTTTACAAATTTTCATTGTTTACTCTTTAATTAAAATACTCATCAACCGCATCAGCTATTGCAATAGCAATTTCCCTTTGATATTGTTCATTCTGTAAATTTGCACATTCCTTTTTATTACTTAAAAATCCACATTCCAAAATAACACTTGGACAATCCGTGTTTTTGATAATGTAATAAGACGAGCTTTCTTTTGCTTTTCTCTTGTTTGTATTATCAACTTTCTTTATCATGTTACTTTGTAGAAGCTCTGCAAGTTTTTTTCCTTCATCCGAATTAATTTGATAAAAAGCCTGCGCTCCTTTTACACTTTCGTCAGGAAAACTGTTCTGATGTATACTAATCATAATATCAGGATGCGTATCATTTATCAGCTTTACCCTGTTTCTCATATCAGAGCTTTTCATATTACCTGAAGTAGCATCTGCAAGATTCATATCTGTTCGTCTTGTCAAAATAACTTTATATCCTCTTGCAAGCAATTCTTTTTCAAGTTCTAAGCCTATTGATAAATTAATATCCTTTTCTTTCACTGAATCGGCACTGACTTTTCCCGGATCATTTCCTCCATGACCTATATCAATTGCGATTATCTTTTCTCTTGCTTTAGAATAATTTGATTTCATCCATAAAACAAGTACCACAAACATCAACATTAGAAAAATAGCAATTTTAATAAAAAGCTTCTTTTTTGACATAATTTACCTATAATATGCTAAGTTCTTTTTTAATGTTTATTTCATATATTTTGTTTTATGCGTATTAAAATTAAATCTATAATAAATGAGCTCTCAATTCGCTTCCCGATAATTCCGAAAGGTATGCAGGTGCAATATCAAATACAGTTTTACATCCTGTCTGTCCTTCCTTATTCATTCTAACAACAGCTCTGGCATATGCCGCAAGAACGGAACCTGTAAATTCAGGATTTGAATCCAATGTAAGCTTATACTCTATAACGTGGGTATTTTCATTGTTCATTCCTGTTACACCTGTACGAATAACATTACCGCCATGTGGAAGGCCACTGTGATTTGCTTTCATCTCTTCCTCTGTAATGAAATGAACTGTTGTATTGTAATCCGCAAAATAATTTGGCATATTCTTTATCTCAGACTCAATTTTTTCAAGGTCTGCACCTTCGCATGCAACTACAAAGCACTCTCTTGTATGCTTATCTCTTGTAGAAAGCTCAGGCTGCTTACCGGCTCTTACCGCATCGAGTGCAGCATCTACAGGAATTGTATACTGTCTGCAATCCTTTACACCTTCTATACGGCGTACAGCATCTGAATGTCCCTGGCTTACACCCTTTCCCCAGAATGTATAATCCACACCATCCGGCAAAATACAATTTGCATATAATCTGTTAAGTGAAAACATTCCCGGATCCCAACCACATGAAATTACACATGTCTTGCCGGCCTTTCCGGCAGCCTCATCAACATTTGCAAAATGCTCAGGTATACGTGCATGTGTATCAAAGCTGTCTACCACGTTAAACATCGATGCATACTTTGGTGTCTGCTCCGGCAAATCAGTTGCACTACCACCGCAAAGTATCAATACATCAATTTCATCCTGCATATCCTTTAGGCTGTCCTCATGATATACTTTAACACCTTCTGTTGCCACTTTAACTGTAGATGGGTCTCTTCTTGTAAAGACTCCGACCAATTCCATATCCTTATTCTTTGCTACGGCACATTCTACTCCTTTTCCAAGATTTCCGTATCCAAATATTCCTACTTTTATCATTTTGCATTACTCCTCAAAATTTTATGTTATTTTTCTTCAGCCATCGCTCTTCTTTCTTTTCTCATAGCGTCAAGAATTATATTTTTTGCTTCCACTGCCTGCGCCTGTGTTGCATCCGGAACATCCTCAAGTACATACTCAAGACCCATTTCTTTATATTTATTCTTAGCCATTGAATGATATGGCAAAACATCCAATGCTTTGATATGTTTAAACTGAGCAATAAATGTTCCCAGCTTCTGCAAATATTCCGGTATAAGTGTAATACCCGGCACAAGCACATGTCTTATCCATATATCAACACCATTTTCATCTAAGAACTTGAGGAAATCAAAAATGTTATCGCATGGCTGTGATGTAAGCTTTATATGCTCCTCAGGATCAATGTGTTTTATATCAAACAACACCAAATCTGTAACCTTTACAAGTCTTTCATATTTTTCAAATACCGCAGGCTCATTTCTTCTAAACATTACACCTGAAGTATCGAGGCATGTATGGATTCCCCTTTTCTTTGCTTCGGTAAATAACTCAATTACAAAATCTATCTGTACCAACGGTTCTCTA
>CALZHV010000039.1 GCA_945787485.1 uncultured Lachnospiraceae bacterium | reverse complement strand
TATTGCTGCATCTGATGAAATAAATAGCAGAGTAATGCAAACTGTTGGACAGAAAAAGCACAGCAGCGGTTTATTGCGAACTGCTATGATGGTAGCTGTAGGTTTAATTACGCTATTCGGAACGGGAGTTGTTGTAGATGCATCAACAGGTGGAAGAGTAGTTGAATATTTAAGAGGAAAGATTGATAACCTGAGTTATGTTTACGGAAATGGTAGTAATACTATCCAAGAAAGTGTTCAGAAAGATGGAGAGGAATGGGAACAGGTTGAATATGTTGAAGATAATGTGGTTATGTCACATCCTGTTTCGGAAGATAAAACAGAATACTGCCTATATCTTAAAGTAAAAGATATGTGTGATAAGGATGGAAATGTTACTGATGGGTTTATTTCACTAAATGCTTCTGTTCAGAAGGGACAAACTACAGAGATTCTATATTATGCTATTAGAGGTGAATTTTTATCTATGATTACAGATTTTAGGAATCCAAATGAAAAGGAGCAGATAATAACCGGATTGAAGGAAGCTGCAGAAAATACCGACTCAACGGCTGTTAGAGATGCATTGCTTGATTTGTCTAACGATTATGAAAACAATCATAGAATCTTTTATTTTAATTTGCCCGGCGAAAGTTGGGGAGAAGACGGTGATATAGTAATTTTAAATGATATATCAAATCTGCCTTCAGGAAAGTCTGCAATTATTGTTAATACCGTTGATAACAAAGAGATGAGTTGGATTTTTGAAGTAGAGATAGATGATGATACTTTGTTTGTCAACCAATATGAAAAAGGACAAATTTATTCAGAGGATTATTATCAGGAATTGCTTGAGAAAAAAATACCTGTCTATGATTTAAGATAATTTAAATGATTATCAAATGATGACATGAATATTTATATTTGCACCAACTGCTAAATTTTTTCGAGGTTTGGCAGTTGGTTTTTTAATTCTAAAATATGCTACGGAAGAATTTTTTATTCTGAAATTCTGTTGGATTTTCAGGATTTTATGTGCAGAATTGTGTTAAAATAGTTACAAAGGGAAGAGGTGTAATATGGCAACATATGTTATTGGAGATATTCATGGTGAATATGAACAATTAAAAACGCTATTAAATAAAATGAATTTCAGTACGGAAGATGAATTGTTTGTTTTGGGAGACGTAGTAGACCGTGGTCCGCATCCGATAAAGGCTTTGCAATATTTAATGTCACTTCCGAATTGTACGTGTTTAATCGGCAATCATGAGGTGATGGCGCTAATTTGTCTTAAGGTTTTACAAAATGAAATAACTGAGGATTTTCTTGATTCTTTAAAGGAAGAGGATATGATGTACTTGGTTGATTGGATGTGCAATGGGGGAAGGTCTACATTGGATGAGTTTCAAAAATTAACAAGAGAGGAACGAAAGGATATCATTGACTTCATTGGTGATTTTGAAACGTATGCGGAACTGACTGTAAATGGTCAGGATTATGTTTTAGTTCATGCAGGATTGGGTAATAATTTTTGCTGTTTAACACCAATTGATGAATATCCTCTTGATGATCTTATTTGGTACCGACCTGATTATGAAGTTCCGTATTTTGAGGATAAAATCGTCATTTCAGGACATACTCCTACACAGAATATATCGTGCAATCCCAGACCGGGTTACATATTTAAGGGGAATAATCATATAGCTTTGGATTGTTGTGCCTGTTCAATAAAGGGAAGACTTGCAGGTATTTGTTTGGAAACAGGAGAAGAATTCTATTCGAGGGAATAATATCTTTCCCCAAGCGGTAAACTTACTGCTTGGGGAATTTTCTATTTACAAATAAAAAAATATATGTTATATTAATTACCGACAAGTTGTCGGTTTAGGAGTAAAATATGAGAGTTGTAAAGGATGCACAAGAGCGCAGAAATGAAATATTAGATGTTGCTGAGAGATTATTCTGTAAAAAAGGGTTTGATAATGCCAGCACCAATGATATTCTCAATGAAATCGGAATTGCAAGGGGAACACTTTATTATCATTTCAAGTCTAAAGAAGATATATTGGATGCCATGATAGAGCGTTTAACGAATCAAATGGTGGAAAAAGCTGCAGCTATTGCATTAGATGAATCCATACCGGTTTTTGAGAGATTAACACGTACGATGTTATCTTTAAATATTGATAATGAGCTTGGTGATATGATTATGGAGCAGGTTCACAGACCACAGAACGCATTGATGCATCAGAAACTCGAAGACAGGTTGCTTGGAAGGGTAAATAAACTGATTACAAAGATAGCGGAAGATGGAATCCGGCAAGGGATTATGCATACGGACTATCCGGCTGAGGCTGTGGATATGATTATGACATATTCTTATACCGCCTTTGACAGTATGGCCCATTATAGTGAAGAAGAAAAACAAAGAAAGATGATGGGCTTTATCTATCACACCGAGAGGGTGTTTGGTATGGAAACAGGTGCATTGCAGGAAGTCATAAAACCTATATTTGACAAGTAAGTGCATAGAAAATGCCACAGCAAAAAAAGGAATGTAATATTCCTTTTTTTTTTAGATATTAACCGACAGGCAATCGGTCGGTAACAAGAAAGGAAAAGATATGAGCGAAAATGTAAAAAAAAGTAATTTTGGAAAGTTTCTTCTGCTTTGGACGGGAGAAATGATTTCTTCTATAGGAGGGGGATTAACCAGTTTTGGATTAGGTGTATATGTATTTGGGCAGACAGGGAGTGCTGCGGCAATGGCATTGGTAACATTGCTTGCATTTCTACCTACATTGATATTGAGTGTTCCTGCAGGAGTGCTGGCAGATCGATATGACAGAAGACTGTTGATGATGTTGGGAGACGGTTGCTCTGCATTGGGAATTATTTACATATTGATATGTATGTTTAACGGTGGAGCAAGTCTTTTGCAAATATGCATAGGTGTATTTGCAAGCTCTGTTTTCTCTTCTTTGCTGGAACCTTCATATAGGGCAACGGTTTCGGATTTGTTGACTAAGGAGGAGTTTTCAAAGGCAAATGGTCTGGTTAGTCTGGCGGGAAGTGCAAGATATCTGATATCTCCGTTAGTGGCAGGATTATTACTCAGTATAAGTGATATAAAGCTATTACTTATTATTGATATAAGCACCTTTGTTCTGACAGTGATATCTACTGCAGTTGTAAAAAGAGGAATAGAAACAAAACAATGTGAAGAAGATAAATCATTTTTTGAAAGCCTTAAAGAGGGATGGAATGTAGTTCATTCCGGGCAGGGAATATTCTTGCTCATTTTGGTTTCAGCAGTAATGACACTGTTCCTTGGTGTTTTTCAGATTTTGGCTGAGCCGCTTATTTTGTCATTTGCGGATTCTAAGACATTGGGAATAGCAGAAACAATATGTGCAAGTGGAATGTTAGTTTCAAGTTTGATATTAGGAATGCGTGGTATAAAGAAAAAGTATGTCAGGGTGCTTGAAATTTCATTGATGTTGGCAGGATTATTTATGATTGGCTTTGGTATATGGGAGAATATTTATATAATTTGTGTGTTTGGATTTCTGTTTTTTGCCATGCTTCCATTTGCAAACAATTGCCTGGATTATCTTGTAAGAACAAATATTCCGGATGAACTTCAGGGAAGAGCATGGGGATTTATCGGTTTTCTTTCACAGTTAGGGTACGTGGTAGCATATGGAACCGGAGGATTATTGGCAGACATGTCAGCTAAATTATTTCATACAGACATAGGAAGAGGGGCAGGCTGTGTAATTATTGTTTCAGGAGTGTGCCTGGCTATAGTGGCAGTATTGATGGCAGGAATTAAGAGTATTAAAAAGTTGGAAGATGCAAAAGATGTTTAGAAAATAAAAGATGATTAATAGAAAATGACGATAAGCAGCTTGAAAGTTGAGGATTAATATGAAAAATAATATTTACCGGAGAATGACAAAAGAATCATGGAAAACAGACAGTTTTTCCACAGTAAGCTTTACATTGTTTGTTGCAATATCTGTAGCAATGATATCTCTTGTGGCATTGCTTTTTGCAAATCTGACAGGGGCAATCGATCATCTCATGGAAGTGGCGCAAACTCCGAATTTTTTGCAAATGCATTCAGGAGAAATAAATACGGATGAGCTGAAAGAATTTTCATTGACAACACCGGAGGTTGACGATTATCAGATTATGCGGTTTTTAAATCTGGAAAACAGTATTCTTATGCTGGGGGATGAGTCATTGCTTGACAGTACTCAGGATAATGGAATAAGTATTCAGGGGGATGGATTTGACTATATGGTTGGACTTGATAATGAACTTCCCGATGTTTCACCCGGAGAGGTTTATGTGCCTGTATGTTATGAATCTATGTATCATGTAAAAATTGGTGATGATATGAAGATTGGAGACAAAAAACTCACAGTGGTCGGTTTTATCAGAGATTCACAGATGAATTCAATGATGGCATCATCAAAGAGATTTTTGGTTTGCGAAGAAGATTATGAGCATATAAAAAACTTGGGAAGTGAAGAGTATCTGATCGAATTTTTGCTTTGTGAGAATGCAGATATCAATGCTTTTAAAACATCATATGAAGATGCAAATCTTCCGATGAATGGACCTACGATAACCAAACCTTTGATTAAAATGATGAATACCCTTTCAGACGGAATTATGATAATGATTATTCTTTTGGTAAGTATTTTGATATTAATCATTTCACTTGTATGTATCCGTTTTATGTTGCTTGCGAGAGTTGTTTCAGAAGCAGGGGAAGTTGGCATACTTAAGGCGATTGGAATATCGGGGAAAGATATCAGAAATATGTTCCTTAGAAGATATAACATGCTCGTTTTAATAGGCGCAGGCTTGGGCATGATAATATCCATAATTGCATTTAATCCGCTTTCTTCACAGATGCAGAAATTATATGGTGTGTCAGCAAATGGAGTATATAAGTATTTGTATGCAGCACTAAGTGCAGTTTTGGTTGGAAGTGTGATTATATTATTTGTGCTTAGGATACTTCGAAAACTGAATGAAATGACTGCATTAGGTGTACTTACCGGCAAGATAAAAGAAAGTAAAAAGAATAACAACAAGTTATGCATTTTGGTTGTCTCTGTAATTGCTGTTTTTTTAATGATGATTCCGTCAGATTTGTATAGTACGCTTTCTTCAACGGATTTTATTACATATATGGGCATAGGAAATGCAGATATAAGAATCGATATGCGTCAAGGTGAAAAAACAAACGAAGATTATCAAATAATAGAGAAAGCATTGGCGAAGGACAAAGATGTTAAAGAATATGCACTTTATTAGACAAGTCTGCTGCCGGTTATGTTAGGTGATGGTACAAAAATGAATATGTTGATGGAACAAGGAAATCACAGTAAGTTTCCTGTCTCGTATAGTAAAGGTCGTGCTCCGGAACATGAGGGAGAGGTTGCCTTGTCGTATCTTATTTCTGAAGAATCAGGCTTGTATCCGGGAGATGAGATTCTTGTAAAGACTGACGGTAAATATAAGAAATATGTTGTATCGGGAATTTACTCAGATATTACTAATGGAGGAAAGACTGCTAAGCTTTTTACGGAGAGTTTTGAAAATCAAGAAAATGTTATGTGGAGAATTGCTTATGCAACACTAAATGAAGATGTAAACAAGGAGGATTTTATTTACAGATATACTGCTTGTGGTGCAGAGGTAACGGACATTGTAAATCAGGTTCAAGGTACATATGGTCCGACACTTAATCAGATTTGGAAGGTATCTATATTAATTAAAATGGTTTCTTCAGTAATTATTTTGTTGGTTGTCATGATGTTTGTTCGAATGATGATAGTAAATCAGAGAAATATGATTTCTATAAAAAAAGCAATGGGATTTCGAAGCACGGATATCAAGAAAAGCTTCCGGAAATCTTGTGTACCATACATATTGGGAGGAATCATACTTGGAACGGTATGCAGCTTTACATTAGGCGAAGTAATCTGTGGAGTTTTTTTAAAATCTTTTGGAGCGGAAGGATTTCAATTTATATATAATGTTTGGTCAGTGGCAATAAATATGTTAATCGGAGGAGTATCGGTAATATTGGCAGTTTGTCTGGGAATTTATGGAATAAAAAATATTAAAGCTGTAGAATGCTGCAGAGGAGGAGAGTAGAAATGACTGAAGTAATTAAAACAGTTGAATTATGCAAAAAAAATATTTTATTTAATATAAATTTTTATATGAAAAAAGGTGAAATGGCAGCAGTTATGGGACCATCCGGCTCAGGTAAATCTACACTTTTATATCAGCTGTCAGGGATGGACAGACCGGATGATGGTGAGGTTATTTTTGACGGATATAATATATGTACTTATTCAGAGGATATGAGAGCTGATATACGGTTAAATAAGATGGGCTTTGTCTTTCAACAAATGAATATGCTGCCAAATTTAAATATCATAGATAATATAATTCTTCCGGCACATCAGAGTCAGAAAACAAAAAAAGGTGGCAAAAAAGGTGAAGCTGAATTAAAGAGTGAAGCAGCTGCTTTGATGCAAAAGGTTGGTATTGCCGGGCTTGAAAACAGGAAAATAACGGAAGTGTCCGGTGGACAGCTCCAAAGAGCATGTATCTGCAGGGCAATGATAAATCAACCGAAAATATTATTTGCTGATGAACCGACGGGAGCATTAAACAAATCAGCATCGGAAGAAATTATGGAAGAGTTTGTCAGATTAAACAAGGAAGGTACGAGTATTCTTATTGTAACGCATGATAGTAAGGTTGCAAGCTGTTGTGACCGGATACTCTATATGGTGGATGGAGAAATTACCGGTGAATGTATATTGGGAAAATATGAGATTTCACAGAAGCATAACAGAGAAAAAAACGTTGCAAACTGGCTGGAAAATCACGGATGGTAAATTATGTGTGGCAGATTATGGTTAGTAAGTCCTGGTGGATAAATCATGGCTGAAAAATATGGCTGAAAATCATGTTTGATAAAGCATTACACAAAAAAGGCACAACAACAATAAAAAATAATAAAATAATTAATGAAAATTAATGAAAATTGATAATAAATATTTGATGTTACATAAGTTTTGTGATAAAATTAGACATATTATTCGAACGTATACAAAGGGGGAAGCGTGTTATGGATTTTAGCAAAGTTTCGGATAAAAGCCGCGTAAATTCCACAGCTATGTTCTGTTATACTGTTTTGACTGTGGTTCTTTCTGTTAGCTATTTTATTGAAGTTTTAAAAAAGAGCAGGACAGTATCGTATTTTGTTGTATTTCTTATATTACTACTTGTTCCGTTTATCATATGTAAAATTTTGCTTGCTAAAGATAAAGAATCTGACAAGATGAGATATGTTTTAGCAGGTGGCTTTTTGATATTTAACTTGTTTATAATATTTACTACTATATCTAACATTGCTTATATTTATTCAATTATGGTGGCTGTTATTTTGCTTTGCTATAACGATAATAAGCTGACATTTAGATATATGCTTCTTGTCACAATAAGTAATATTATACATGTTATTTATTTGGCTGTAACGCATCAAATTGCTTCAAGCAATCTTCCGGATGTTGAAATAAGAATTGCATCATTAATTATGTTTACATTGTGTATGTCGATGAGTACCATCGCAGCATCGCTTACAAATCATAATCGTATGGCACAGATTGAAGCAGAGAAGGAAAGAGTAGCAAATCTTATGGAACAGATTCTTCGTGTATCCAATCAGATGTCGGAGAATATAGGTACTGCATCACAAAAGATGGAAGTACTGAGTGATACAGCAAATAAAACTAAAATGTCCATGGAAGAAGTGACACAGGGAACCGGTGAAACTGTTGAATCTATTCAAATGCAGATGGAAAAGACAGAGGATATTTACAATGCAATTTGTCAGGTTAGCTCCTCAACAGATACAATATCAGATAATATTGGAAAAACAAAAGAAGAGATTGAGGCATCCAAGATTAATATTGATGAATTGATTCGTCATGTAGAGTTGTCAAACCAATCTAATCAGAATGTATCTGCCCAGATAGAAAAATTGAGTGAATATGCTGAAAAGATGCAGTCTATTATTGAATTGATAAATGGAATTACATCGCAGACGAGCTTACTTGCGTTAAATGCCAGTATAGAGGCTGCAAGAGCGGGAGAAGCAGGAAGAGGCTTTGCGGTTGTTGCATCTGAAATATCAAATCTATCTACTCAGACAGCAGAGGCGACTGTTAACATTACAGAGCTTATCGGCAATGTATCTAAGGAATTATCAAAAATGGTAGATGTAATAGGTGATATGCTTAGAAATGCAAGTGAGCAAAATGTTGTTGCAAATAAGACTGCACACAGCTTCGAAGAAATTGCTGTAAAAGCAGATATGGTATTTTATGAGGCTGAAAAGCTTCGTGAACAGGTAACAGGTCTTACTGAAGCAAATGAACAGGTTATTCGTGGAATTGAGACAATCTCAGCAGCAACAGAGGAAGTTACCGCACATTCTAACGAAACATTGGAAACAAGCGAGCAAAACAGCAGTGTTGCCGGTGAGGTTGAAGAGATAATAGAAGTTCTCAGCAATCTTGCAAACGAACTGTCTGCAGTAGAATCATAATAAATATATTACTTAATAAAAAGCCTTCAGGCAAATGTTTCAATGTCTGGAGGCTTTTTAAATGCAATCATAAAAGAAATGTCAATATTGTTATCAAATATTTGCTATGTTATAATTAAGCACATATTCATGAAGAAAACGATATTATAATATAATTATTAAGAGGGAGTATTAATTTATGGATAGGAAGCTTTTTTATAATAAAAAAATTTTTTCAATTATAATCTTATCGTTTATTCTACTCTCTTTATTTGCTACAAAAACAGATTTTTCACAGATAGGAGGTGCTGATACTCCTATTAATCAAAGCTGTTTAGATGCACAGGAGCTTTCTGTAAATAAAATTGTATGTGCACAGAGCTTTTTGCGCTCAGCAGCCCAAAGTGTGCTTCAAAGGCAAGCTAAGCTTCAAAAGAAAACAGTCGGATGCAATGTAGAGTTCCTTTTTGTTACAATTGATTTGCCGGCTTTTTTTGTAATATCTATATCAATCTTAAGTTTATATTACTTTGTTTCTAATTGTAGTCATAGATTTGTCATAAGATTTATTCACAAACAGGATGGGCAAAAAGCATAATAATCCCAATATTTTTCCACCTATGATAATTCATAGGTTTATTTTGCGTACAAAAAAGGAGGATATAATATGGGATTTAATATAATAACAATAATCATTTCCGTAGTTGCGCTTGTTTTTGGGTTTTTGATGCTCGTTAAAGGCTCTGATTATTTTGTTGAAGGTGCTTCAGGCTTTGCAGCAAGGCTTGGAATTCCACAATTGATAATAGGATTAACGATTGTTGCAATGGGCACGAGCTTTCCGGAAGCGGCTGTAAGTATTACAGCTGCTTTCAAAGGAAATGCAGATATAACAATAGGAAACATTGTAGGGAGTAATATACTGAATACATTCATAATATTGGGTATAACCTCACTTATTATTCCTGTTGCAGTTGCGAAATCTACCGTGATGTATGAAATACCGTTCATGATTATTTGTTCCGCAGTCTTATTGGTTATGGGATTGGATAACAAAATAACATTTATTGAAGGAGTCATATTATGGATATTATTCGTTTGTTATCTGGTATATTTATTCTTTAACTCTAAGAACAATAAGGAACAAAAAGAAGAAGACGATGAAAAAAAGAAGGTCAAAGGCTGGATGCTAATATTGTATGTAGTAGGAGGTATTGCTGCAATAATTGTAGGAAGTAAGCTCGCAGTTTACGGAGCAACCGAATTGGCACGAATTATTGGAATGAGCGAGCGCTTCATAGGACTTACGTTAGTTGCACTTGGAACATCCCTGCCGGAGCTTTTTACATCAGTTGTAGCCGCAAAAAAGGGGAACGCTGATATTGCCATAGGAAATATAGTCGGAAGTAATATATTTAATATATTGTTTATAGTTGGAACAACTGCTTTGTTGACGGTTGTTCCATATGATAAAAAATTCATAATAGATTCCGGTATAATGATTATTTCCGCAATTGTTCTTTTCGCCTGTGTAGTAAAAACAAAAAAATTAACAAGGTTAAGTGGTGCGATAATGCTTTTTTCTTATTGCGGATATTTTGTATTTCTGCTTTTTAATTAGCATCGTTAAATAAAACATATAATTCCACAATTCGGAAATACTATTTCTAAAAAAAGAGGAGATTATTTCTATGAAATCTATTTGGAAATCAGAAGTGGAATTATCAAAAAGGTCTGAATTAAAGGGTAGCCTGCAGGTTGAAAACGTAGTAATCGGTGCCGGAATGGCAGGTGTTCTTATTGCATGGTTTTTACAAAAACAAGGACGGGAAGTTGTAGTTGTTGATGCAGATGAAATTGGAGGAGGACAGACGGGAAACACCACAGCCAAAATCACAAGTCAACATGGTTTATGCTATGACAAAATGATTAACAAGATTGGAAAGAAGCAGGCTTATTTATATGCGCTTGCCAATGAAAATGCAATACACATGTTTGAAAAAATAATAAAGGAAGAAAAAATTGAGTGCCATTTTGAAAAGAAACCGGCATATTTATATACTGTTACAGACGATAATGTTGCAAAGCTCAGAAAGGAAATGAATGCTGCACGTATGATTGGTATAGATGCTGTGTGGATAGAGGGCGAAAGAATAAGTGAACTTCCTTTTAAGATAAAAGCTGCGGTTGGTTTTCCTAACCAGGCACAATTTCATCCTCTTGAGTTTTTAAAACATCTTTCAAATCAGCTTGTAGTATATGAACACACGAAGGTGCTTTCAGTAAAAAATAAAACTGTGTATATGGAAAATGCGCAAATTAAGGCTTGTAACATAATTTTTGCAACACATTATCCGATTACAAACATACCGGGTTTTTATTTCTTGAGACAGCACCAGGAAAGAAGTTATGTAGTCGCACTTTCAAATCAGAAAAGTTTAAACGGAATGTATTATAGTATAGATGAGGGCGGATTATCGTTAAGAAGCGCAGGAGATTATCTGCTTTTGGGTGGTGGAGGACATAGAACCGGAAAATGTATATGCAGACAGAAAAAAGGCGAATTGTTAGGATATTCATTTCTTAAGAATAAAGTAAAACTGTATTATCCTGAGGCTGAAATAGCTTACAGCTGGTCTGCACAGGACTGTATGCCTCATGACGATGTACCATTTATAGGAAGATATTCCCTGTTTCAAAAAAACCGGTATGTAGCAACAGGTTTTAAAAAATGGGGAATGACATCGTCAATGATTGCAGCTGAAATTATAAGTAATCAAATTTGCAAAAACAGATGTGAAAAGAATAATATTTTCAGTCCACAGAGACTATATTTCTGTGCAGGTATTAAAAATTTATTAATTGATATGTGGGAGAGCGTATCGGGACTAACAAAAGGATTAGTTGGACCGTCACAAAAAAGATGCACTCACCTTGGCTGTAAACTTGATTGGAACCCGGAGGAGTCATCGTGGGAGTGTTCATGCCATGGTTCGTCTTATCATAAAAATGGCGGATTAAAGGATAATCCCGCAAAGTATAATTTAAAGCAAAAAAGATAAGTGAAATTAATAAAAAAATTATGAAGCTTTTACCAATTAGCTTTTACCAATTAATATAATGTATATTGACTTTTTTGGAATTGTCATATAACATCAAAATGTTAGACATTCAGCATTATTAAAAATGAAATAATTATGAGCGAAATGTTACTTTGTTAAAGAAAAGTTGCATATAATGATTATTTTTATTTTCAAATGAATATAATTGTTAGCTTTAACAATTGAAATGAATAAACGAAAGTGTAGGAACAGAAAATGTTTTTTAATTCTGAAGAATTTATGATTTTTTTGCCGATTGTGTTGTTGGTTTATTTTATTTTACCTAAGAAAATACGATACATCTGGCTATTAATTTCTAGTTACTATTTTTACATGTGTTGGAATGCTAAATATGCAATTTTGCTCTTTACATCGACAATTCTGACATATACAAGTGCGTTGCTTATTGGTAAATTTGAAAAAACAAAGCTTAAAAAAATAGTAGTCGCGACGTGTATTATTCTGAATCTTGGAATATTATTTTTCTTTAAATATTTTAATTTTGCATTTGATACGGTACAGAGTGCATTTTCATTATTAAATATACAGCTAAACGTACCTAAAATTGACGTAATTCTCCCAATGGGAATATCATTTTATATATTCCAGGCATTAAGTTACACTATTGATGTATACAGAGGAGAAGTAAAGCCGGAGAAAAATGTGCTTAAATATGCATTGTTTGTATCGTTCTTCCCACAGCTTGTTGCAGGCCCGATTGAGCGTTCAAAAAATCTTATGAAGCAGCTTGCAGAGCCAAAGGACTTTTCATTTGAGAATGCAAGGGAAGGAATACTCTTAATGATTTGGGGATTTTTCCTTAAAATAGTACTTGCAGACAGAACAGCGGTATTTGTGGATACCATATTTGGCGATTACGCATCATATACCGGATGGTATATAGTGATTGCGGCAGCATTATTCCTGGTTCAGGTATATTGTGATTTCTACGGATATTCTGTTATTGCTATGGGTACTGCCAAGTTAATGGGAATTAATCTTATGGAAAACTTTGATGCACCTTTCCTTTCAAAAACTGTAGGAGAATTTTGGAGAAGATGGCACATTTCACTTACTACATGGTTTAAAGATTATGTATATTTCCCTCTTGGAGGAAGCAAAAAAGGAAAGTTTAGAAAGCATTTAAACAAGTTAATCGTATTTGGCTTGAGCGGTTTATGGCATGGAGCAAATATGACATATGTCACATGGGGACTCATTAATGGAGTGTATCAGATTATAGGAGATGAATTAAAACCTGTTCGGGATAAAATCGTTTCAGTTCTGCATTTAAACAGAGAGTCAGCAGGACATGTAATAATAAAGACAATTGTTACATTTTGCCTTGTAGCCTTTTCATTAATTTTCTTTAGAGCTGCTTCTATGGGCGATGCATTTGAAATGATTAAGTTAATGTTTTCAGAAAACAATTTATGGATATTCTTTGATGATTCACTGTATACCTGTGGATTAGACCGAATGAATTTTACTGTAATGATCGTATCACTATTCATATTGTTGTTTGCGGACATAATGAAATATAGAGGAATAGTAATACGAGATTGTATTATAAAACCGGATTTGTGGGTTAGATGGCTGGTTGTTGTTGTTTCCATATGGCTCGTTGCACTTTTTGGTATCTGGGGCCCAAGCTATGAGGCGGCAAGCTTTATCTACTTCCAGTTCTGATAAATAATACTTTTTGAAGAAAGATTGAGAGAAAAATATGAAGAATAAGATATATAGATTGTTAAGTTGTATAGTTGTAATATGTATGTTGATAGGTATGTTCAGCGTTTCGCAGTTTATATTAAGACCGAATGAAACTGACCAATGTAAGGCAAACATAAAAGCCTTTCATGAGCTTCCGGAAAATTCACTTGACGTTATATTTTTTGGCTCAAGTCACGGATGGAGAGGAATTGACCCTCTGCAAATGTACGAGGATTACGGAATAGGAGCATACAATTACGGCGGTAACTGGCAAAAGCTAAGTACTGAAGCATTGTTTGTTCATGATGCAATAAGAACTCAAAAACCTAAGGTTGTAGCTATTGAAACATACAGAATTAACAAGGTAATTGAAGACCAGAACATGGATGGAGAAATATACTACACCAAGGCGATGAGTAATTTCCCTTATAAGCAGGAATATTTGAAAAAGGCATTTGGAAATGAGCTTGAAAGATATGTAGCATATTATTTCCCTTTTAGTCAGTTACACTCAAGCTGGAATACGCTTAATTCTGAAAATTTCCATGTATGGTATAAGCCGGAGGATTTCTTGAAAACAATGGGATATTTCAATATACCTACAGGAAAAAAAGTACAGTCTGTAGAGATTACCGACCCGGCTACCCAGGAACAGAAGAAACTGTCCGAAGGTGCAGTAGAAATTTTGAATGAATTGGTAGCAACATGTAAAGAAAATGACATAGAGCTTCTATTTTATTCTATCCCATGCGAAGGTGATTTTAATTATGATGCTGCAATGGAAAAATATGCAGCAGAAAATGATTGCACATATATAGATTTGTATGACTACAATGATGAAATAGGGCTTAATCAGGATGAGGATTATATGGACGCCGGCCACTTAAATTTTTATGGTGTTCAGAAGGTTTCCGATTTCATGGGCAAATATCTTAAAGATAATTATGAGTTAGAAGACAAAAGACAGGTACCGGGTAATATTTGGGAAGGCAAATATGGATATGTAATGGGCCAAAACAAAGAAGATTGGAAAGCAAAACAAAAATCAACAGAGGAATAAATTAAATATTCTGACAATTTAATATATTCGGGATTAAAAAAAGCATTCGGAAATGAACCGACACCCAATTGTAAGATTTTAAGTCTGACTTTTGGGGAGTACTTCATTTCCGAATTTTTTT
>CALZHV010000038.1 GCA_945787485.1 uncultured Lachnospiraceae bacterium | reverse complement strand
TTACAGAGCCCCGTTATACGCTGCTGGCCTACGATAAAGATTATCCGGTTACGTGCAATGAAGATGTTGAAGATTATTTAGATTGTATAATTGAAGTTTATCAGAAGGGTGACGAGATATTTAAAATAAAAGGCATGAGTCAGAAAGCTTTTGTAGCAAAAGATGTCTGGATATCAGATGTTTCGGACGGAAATATTTCTTTTGTGTATAAAAATGCTTCAAAGCAGTATCCGCAGGCTTCGGTGTCTTTTTCAGAAGATGAAGAAGCTGATTACAGTTCGTTTTCGGATGAAGCAAAATCAGGTATGCTTGCAGATGTTGTTATAAGTAATTCAGGTGTTGCAGGAGTACGTGAGAATACAAATGTAAGAGAAGTAAGAGTGCTTCAGACAACAGATTACAGTCTTGTTGTAGAAAATGTCGGTTCGTTAAAGTACGATGAAACTATAAAGATATATGATGTAAGCAAGGAGGCATTTTGTGAGCAAAGTGTGGCGGTGCTTGCCGGACACAAAAAAGTCGGACTTGTATATGAGAACGGTAAGGCAAGTGTTGCAATAATAAATGATGAGCTTGTGTCCGATAGCATAAGGGTAATCCTAAATAATGATGATTTTACATCATATGAGATGGACAGAATAACAGTTTCAAGCGACGATGAATTTGAAATAGAATATCCTGATGAGACCGTAATTACTTACGAGCCAAGGAGAGAAATTACATTTGATCTTGAAGAGTATAAAAACAAAGATGTAATAAAAGTAAAATCAACTAACCCTGACGGAAAAATCAAAGTTTTATCAATCAACAGGGAATATGGTAACCCTGAGTACAGAGGAACTGTAGAGGTAGATGTTTACAAGGATTATATGTACATAATAAATGAGCTTCCTCTGGAAGAATATTTATATAGTGTTGTTTCCAGTGAAATGGGTGAACTGGACCCTCCTGAAGCTTTAAAGGCACAGGCATTATGCGCCAGAGGGTATGCATTTACAAAAATAGAAGATAACAGCTATTCGGATTACAAGGCAGATTTGGATGATTCGGTTAACTGTCAGGTTTACAACAATATAGCAGAGACAGAAAGCTCAATCAAAGCCGTTAAAGACACATATGGATTGATATGTACATACAACGGCAAACCGATAGTACCTCTTTATTTTTCTACGTCATGTGGTGTTACATGCTCAAATGAGGAAATTTGGGGCGGAACATCTTATGATTATATGAGAACAAATGTTGAAAATCTTAACAAAGATTACATAGAACTAAGTGAAGAAGACGCATTTAAAGAGTTTATTGATAATTCCGATAAATATGATATTATAGAGAAGGAGATGCCGTATTTCAGATGGTCTGTAGAGTTTTCGGTTGCTGAGATAACAGAGGCAATTAACTCTACTCTTGAGGACAGAATGGAAATGTCATCCGATAATATCAAGGTGGAAAATGCAAACGGTAAATTTGTAAAGAAATCAATAAATACAGTAGGTGCTGTAGAAAAAATTGAAATTACGGAAAGAAGCAACAGCGGTGTTGTCAGCAAGATGATAATAACCGGAAGTGAGAATACAATAGAGATAACAGGTCAAACTAATATCAGAAATATTATCACTCCGATAAAGAAAGAAATTATTAAGTCTGATGGAAGCGTTGCAACAGGCTGGACATCGTTGCCAAGTCCGTTTTATTATATTGAACAGACAGATGATGGTTATGTAATAAAAGGTGGAGGATTTGGACACGGTGTAGGAATGAGCCAGACAGGAGCAAGAGTTTTAGCCGAAAAAGGCTATAATTTCAGATTTATTATAAATCATTATTATTATCCTACTGATTTTACAATGGCCTATGATGTAATGGGAGAAGAAGAGGAAGAATAAAATGCGTTTTGTAAAGGGAGCATGGCATAAATCCGTAAGATTTTTGTTAAAAGGGGGACAAGACAGTCTGCCCGCGTATTCTGCGCAGGCAGCTTTCTTTGTTGTGCTATCCTTTTTTCCGTTTATGATTTTGATTATGCTTTTCCTTTCAAAGCTTACATTTGTAAATGTAGATGTAGTTTCTAATATTATTAATTTAGTTCCGGATGAGCTTTCTAAGTATGTCCAATATGTCATAGAAGATCTCCATATTTCAGCAAAATATTCATTCACAATAATAGCTGTTATTGTATGTCTGTGGTCAGCAGGTAAGGCGATACAGGCATTGTACAATGCGTTAAATATTATATATGGCACAAATGAGAAACGTAAAGGCTTTATAGGCGGTAGAATTTTGTGCTCAATTTACACATTGATATTTATAGTTGCAATTATTCTTCTTATGATATTGGACACATTCGGGCATCAGGTTGCTGAATATGCATATCAGAATTGGCCGATGCTGTATGAAGTGCTTGCATTCTTTCTGGGGTTTAAGAAGTTTTTTTCTTTCGCATTGATGTTTTTCTTTTTTCTGTTAATATATTACCAATTGCCTGAAAGAAAAGGAGCTTTCAGACATGAGTTTATCGGAGCACTCGGAGCAACGATTGCATGGTCACTCGTTAAGTCTTTGTTTTCAATGTATATCAGATATGCTGCAGGCGGTTCATATATGTATGGAAGTATGTCATATATTGTAATGCTTCTTATATGGCTTTATGTTGGTATGCAGATAATCTTGTACGGCGCCGAATTAAATTGGTTTATGATGCCAAAGCTGCATAAGTGGGAGGTGTTTTTCCATGAAAAACTCAAGGTACCATACAAGCTGGATGAGGAATACGAAAATGAGCTTATTGAAATTGAAAATAAAATAAAACAGCTTGATAATATGATGGAAGCAAGTAAAAATAATTTATTTACAAAACGCTTTAAGAAGAATACATCTGCAAAAACAGAAAATACTAATATAAAATCAAAAGATAACGACTTGTAAAAATTCATTTTGCATAAACTGATTTTTAAAAAATAAATCAAAATGAAAAGAATGATAAAGTATTGGCAAAATACGGAAATTTAAAGCATTTTATATGCTTGTTAAACATGTGCCACGGTTGACACTAAAATACGTATATAATATAATGTAGGTTACAAAAATCGGGAATTGAGGACAGATGTCGCTTGGTTTCGTTAAAATGGAGGTAAATAAATGTACAGTTTCGATGAAATACAAAATTTTGATCCTGAAGTAGCTGCAGCTATGAACGCAGAAATTAAAAGACAGAACGATAATATTGAGCTTATTGCTTCAGAAAATATTGTATCAAAAGCTGTTATGGCAGCTATGGGAAGCCCACTCACTAATAAATATGCAGAAGGTTATCCGGGAAAGAGATATTATGGCGGATGTGAGCATGTGGATGTTGTTGAAGACCTTGCCAGAGAAAGAGCAAAAGAGCTCTTCGGTTGTGAGTATGTAAATGTTCAGCCTCACTCAGGTGCACAGGCAAATATGGCAGCATTTTTTGCAATTATGGAGCCTGGTGATACATTTATGGGAATGAATCTTGCACATGGCGGTCATCTCACTCACGGTTCACCAGTTAACTTATCAGGAAAGTATTTCAACGTTGTACCTTATGGTGTAAATGATGATGGTGTTATAGATTATGATCAGGTTTTGGAAATTGCCAAGGAGTGTAAGCCAAAGCTTATCGTAGCAGGTGCATCTGCATATGCAAGAGCAATAGATTTCAAGAGATTCAGAGAAATTGCAGATGAAGTTGGCGCAGTGCTTATGGTAGATATGGCACATATTGCCGGACTTGTTGCTGCAGGTGTACATATGAGCCCAATTCCATATGCTCATGTTACAACCACTACAACACACAAGACATTAAGAGGACCACGTGGTGGTATGATTATGTCCAGCAACGAAGTGAATGAAAAGTATAACTTCAATAAGGCTGTTTTCCCTGGTATTCAGGGTGGTCCGCTTATGCATGTTATTGCCGGAAAGGCAGTATGTTTAAAGGAAGCTTTGTCAGATGAATATAAAGAGTACCAGAAGCAGGTTGTAAAGAATGCAGCTACACTTGCAAGTGCTCTTCAGGAAAGAGGCTTCAAGATTGTATCAGGAGGAACAGACAATCACCTTATGCTTGTAGACCTTCAGAATCTTGACCTTACAGGTAAGGAGGTTGAAAAGCTTCTTGACAGCGTTCATATTACATGTAACAAAAATACAGTTCCTAATGATCCAAAGTCACCATTTGTAACAAGTGGTATCAGACTTGGTACACCTGCTATTACAACAAGAGGTGCAAAAGAGGATGATATGATTGTAATTGCTGATGCTATAAAGGCAGCAGTTATAGATAAGGATAATGCTAAGGCAGAAGCACTTGTCAAGAGTATTACTGATAAGTATCCGTTATATAAATAATATTATAACAAAATAAATAAAAGGCTGCCGGAACAATTCGGCAGCCTTTGTGATTGGAGAGTAACATGGAAAATAATAATCAAAACAACGAATCCAACCGCGATGACAATAATAAAAATAATAACAATAAGAAAAGACCATCAAGTACATTGATAATATTGATTATGTCGATTTTGTTGACACTTGTATTTTGGAAAGGATACAGTAAATTTAAATCGGCAGGACTTGAAGAGATTCCGTACAGTGAATTTTTGCAGATGCTTGAGGAAGATAATGTTGCAAATGTAAAAATATACAATGACAACATTACATTTGAACCTGCAAAAAAGGATGATAACGCAGTATATGATACACAGTATAGTGTAATAAGGTCTGATGATTATAATCTCGTAGAAAGGCTTGCAGAAGCAAATGTTCAATTTGAAACTGTAGATGAAGGAAAAACAGCAATCATAACAACTATTTTGTCATATGCCGTTATGATACTGATATTCTATCTTTTTATGATGTTCATTATGAGGAGTGCTCAAAAAGGCGGCGGAATAATGGGCGTAGGAAAAAGTAATGCCAAAATGTATGTTGAAAAAGAAACCGGCGTTACATTTGCAGATGTTGCAGGTCAGGATGAGGCTAAAGAATCACTGACAGAAATGGTTGATTTCCTTGAACAGCCTGAAAAATATCTTCAGATTGGCGCTAAGCTTCCAAGAGGTGCTTTGCTTGTAGGTCCTCCCGGAACAGGTAAAACACTTTTGGCAAAAGCTGTAGCCGGTGAGGCAAAAGTTCCGTTTTTCTCACTGTCCGGTTCGGAATTTGTAGAAATGTATGTTGGTGTAGGTGCATCAAGAGTCAGGGATTTGTTTAAGAAAGCAAACCAGATGGCACCATGTATTATTTTTATAGATGAGATTGATGCGATTGGAAGAAGCCGTGACACAAGACATTCAGGCGGAGATTCGGAAAGAGAACAGACACTTAATCAGCTTTTGTCTGAAATGGATGGATTTGACACTTCAAAAGGTATTGTCGTTCTTGCGGCAACAAACAGACCTGAGGTGCTTGACAAGGCATTGTTAAGACCGGGAAGATTTGACAGAAGAGTTATTGTATCAAAACCTGATTTGCAGGGCAGAATAGATACACTAATGGTTCATTCAAAGAATGTTAAGATGGATGAAACCGTAGACTTTAAAGAGCTTGCACTTGCAACTGCAGGAGCAGTCGGTGCAGACCTTGCCAACATAATAAATGAAGCTGCTCTTATGGCAGTAAGAAAAGGAAGACAATATGTTTCACAGGCAGATTTGATTGCGTCCGTTGAAGTTGTGTTTGCCGGAAAAGAGAAGAAACAAAAGCTGCTTAGTGAGAAGGAAAAACGCATTGTGGCATATCATGAGGTTGGACATGCCATGGCAGCGGCACTTCAGAAAAACACGGTTCCTATTCAGCGTATTACAATTGTACCGAGAACTACAGGTGCGCTTGGCTACGTATGGCAGGTGCCGGAAGAAGAAAAGCAACTTGAATCAAAGAAAGAAATGGAAGAAGAAATTGTCATTCTTCTTGCAGGTAGAGCAGCGGAAGAGCTTAAGTTTGATTCGGTTACAAATGGTGCATCAAACGATATTGAGAAGGCTACCAATATTGCAAGAACAATGATAACTATGTATGGTATGTCAGAAAAATTCGGTATGGTTCAGCTTGAAGGCATTACCGGCGAGTATCTCGACAGAAGAAGAGTATTAAATTGTTCAAGTGAAACAGAAACAAAGGTTGATAATGAAGTTAAAAATATGATTAAGGATGCATATGAGAAATCATATAAGCTTCTTAAGAAAAATGCTGAAACTTTGGATGCGATTGCCGAAGTACTCATAGAAAAAGAAAATCTTACAGGTGAAGAATTTATGAAGTTGTTTGAAAAGCATCAAAATATCAAGCTTAAACAGGTAAATTCTGAATCATAATAAATTATACAATTCAAGAGCGCTATTGCGCTCTTGAATATTTGAAAGGTGTTTTATGGAATATAATTTTTTTGCAACTGTTGCGAGAATGAAATATATTGAAAGATGGGCACTGATGCGCAACACGAGAGAGGAAAATCTTTCTGAGCATTGCCTTGATGTCAGCATGATTGCACATGCACTTTGCGTTATAGGAAATGCGAGATATGGAAAAAATCTTGATGCTGACAAAGCTGCTTTGATTGGAATGTATCATGATGCTTCCGAAATAATAACAGGTGATATGCCTACGCCGGTTAAGTATTATAATCATACGATAAAGGATGCTTATAAAATGCTTGAAGAAGAGGCAAATCACAAATTGTTAAATCAGCTTCCGGAAGATATAAGAGCTTATTACAATGATATATTTTTTAAAGATGAAGAACATGAATATGAATGGAAGCTTGTCAAAGCTGCTGATAAAATTTCAGCACTCATAAAATGTATGGAAGAGATAAAAACCGGAAACAGAGAATTTGTAAAGGCAAAGGAAAGTATAGAACAAACTGTAAAGAAGATGGAAGAAGATTATCCTGAGGTAAGAGATTTTGTTGCGGAATTTCTTCCTTCATATGCTAAGACATTGGATGAACTTAATTAATAATTTAACAGCCGTATGCCGGCATAAATAATAAAAAGGGGTATCATTAATTTATGAATAATATGATTAGAGTGGCAGCTTTATCGCCGAAAGTCCATATTGGGAATGTCAAAAAAAATGTCGAAGAAATATTATCATTATATCATGATTATTGTGATGATACAGATATAATTGTAACTCCGGAATTGTCTTTGACCGGATATACGTGTGCTGATTTGTTCACTAATAGGAATCTTCTGAATAATACTTTAGAAGGTTTAGAAAGTCTTTGCAAAAAAGTAACTGATAATGCTGCACTTGTTGTCGGGCTTCCGTTTGAAAAAGACGGAGTGTTGTTTAATTGTGCTGCATTTATAAAAAATGGAGAAATAGCAGCCATTGTGCCAAAAACTTTTTTACCTAATTATGGTGAATTCTATGAAAAAAGATGGTTTACAGGTGCAACGACGGATGCTGAAAAGATTGTCCTTCCAAGCGGGAGAACAACATATTTTGGAAATAATATTATAATAAAATATGGTGATGAGGATGACTATGTAAAGCTTGGTATCGAAATATGTGAGGATGCATGGGCACCTGTTTCACCCGGAAGAATGCTTGCAATGAATGGTGCCGAGCTCATATTAAATCTTTCTGCGTCTAATGAGGTGATTGGTAAAGAACAGTATAGAAAGAATTTGATTGCTGCAATGGCGGCAAGCTGTATTTGCGCTTATGTGTATGTTTCGGCAGGAAGATATGAATCTACATCGGACTTGGTTTTTAGCGGTCATAATCTTATATATGAAGCAGGAAAGCTTATAGGTGAGCAAAAGCCGTTTGAAGAAAAAATTCTTATCAGGGATATAAATATCGCAAAGCTACGACATGACAGACTTGCAAACAAAACCTTTGCAGATTGTAAGCTTGCTTTTAATAATAGAAAATTCGAAGAAATTAAATGTAAATGCAGTCTTATCAAAAAAAATAATATTAAGGCAAATATTTCACTTACACCTTTTGTTCCAAAGAAAAATGTACTTGAACGATGCATTTCGATATTTAACATGCAGGTTGCAGGGCTCATGAGACGTATAGAAACAACACATTGTAAATGTATTGTTGTAGGTGTATCAGGAGGTCTTGATTCAACGCTTGCATTGCTTGTAAGCGCGCAGGCAGTTAAGAATCTGGGACTACCGGAAAAAATGGTAGTTGGCATAACAATGCCCGGTTTTGGAACAACTGACAGAACGAAGAATAACTCTACAGCACTTATGGAAATACTTGGATGCGACATAAGGGAGATTAGTATTGTAGATTCTGTAAGACAGCATTTTAAAGATATTGGACACGACGAAGCTGTTCACGATATAACATATGAAAATTGCCAGGCAAGAGAAAGAACTCAAATACTCATGGATGTTGCCAACAAAGAGGGAGGATTTGTAGTCGGTACCGGAGACTTATCGGAGCTTGCTCTCGGATGGTGCACATACAATGGTGACCATATGAGTATGTATGCAGTAAATACAAGTATTCCAAAGACTTTGGTACGAACTTTGGTTGACCAGGTTGGACATGAAATGGGAAGAAACGGGTTTGAAAAAATAGCACCTGTTATAGAAGATATTATTGATACGCCGGTAAGCCCTGAGCTTTTGCCTCCAAATGCAGACGGAACAATTGCTCAAAAGACTGAGGATACAGTCGGTTCATATATCCTTCATGATTTCTATTTATATTATACTCTTCGTTACGGAATGACACCTGAACAGGTTTATGAGCTGTGTAAAGAGGCTGTGAAGAATGATAAAGAATATTCATTCAGTGATGAAGAAATAAAGAAGTGGCAAAACGTATTTTACAAAAGATTTTTCATGCAGCAGTTTAAACGAAATTGTATGCCGGACGGAGTCAAGGTCGGTACAGTTTCCGTTAGCCCAAGAGGAGACCTTAGACTGCCGGCAGAAATAGAGCCGGAACAATTTATGTTATAAAATGAGACAAAATTTATAAGAATTGTATGAGAGTAATATAAGAATTATATAAGAGTAATATAATCGATTGTGATAAACAATATAAAAAAGCTTCTGAGTTATTCAGAAGCTTTTTTATAATATTACAAATTCCACAATCCGTATATCGGAATATTCAAAACGTTGTTATTAAGTGAAACCTGTTCGTAAGATATTTTGACAGATAAATTAACCTCAGGATTTTTTGCAATAAAGGTTTTGATGTTCTGAGCTTTGTTGTTGTTTTTAAATCTTATATCAACGGGTATAGGTGAACCATCCCCTTCGTAAATGAATGGCACACGTGCCGTAGCACCTGAATTCCAATAATATATTGGACCGACTTTGTTGCTTAATTCCTGAAAAATATATTGTTCTGCTACAGCAAAATTATTTTCGTTTAACATGGACTCAAGTTTAACGTCTTCTCCTACAGGATTGCCATATATTGCGCGCAACAGACCATGATCAATGAGAAAAAGCTGAAATGATTTGTAATCAACATAATCTTCAAGTGGCATTTCTCCCTTAGTCAGCTTTGGCATTTTTCGTATAAAACCGAGATCGCAAAGCGTCTGGGTTGCATCAGCATATTCGCGGGCACGCGCATTTTCTTCAACATACTTGTACATGAATTTTTTGTTATCCTGACAAAGCTGTTTTGGAATACTCTTCCATATGCGCTTACATCTTGTTGCAAGCGAAGAGGACATATGCGATTTAATTTTCTGTTCATATTCTTTAATCAAATCAAGCTGCATTTCACGAACTTTATTATAATCTTTATTTTTTATAAAATTATTAACAATTGCCGGCATTCCGCCTGTTTGCATATATTCCGTCAAAAATCTTGTTATGGATGCTATTTCAAACGGATTTAATTCCTTTGCCTTGTTATTTTGAACAGCAGATATAAGAGGAAGTGCCTTGTTGGCAATAAGATATTCTTCAAATGATAAAGGGCGGAGACGTAATACTCTGAAAACATCAGGATGCCCATACTCAAATTCTGTAATTTGCATGGAATTGCTTATGAGACAAATAACGTAATGTCTGTGCTTTTTTGCATAGTTGTAAAAGAATTCATCACATTCCCTGCAATTTGGAAGATTATCAAAAATAAGTAATGTATCAGTACAGTCAAAAGCTCCGAAATCATTTTCAATAAGCTTGTCTGTCATGTTGATTTTTTCTTCGTATTCCGTATCCTGCGAAAAAATTATATCAAGATATTCATTTTTCTCATCCAAATCAACGTAAATCCGGTTTGAAAAAAAAGCAGTGGCAAAATCCTTGACTGCCCATGTTTTTCCTACACCGTAAGCACCTTTTAAATGTAATATTTTTCTTTTTGGTTCTTCAAACCATACAACAAAATCATTTATAATGTTTCTGTACATTTTTCACTCCATAAATTGAATAATATAAATTCATTTTAGTCAATAATCTATTATGTGTCAAACACAATAATAATTATAAACCTTTATATTTTTTAATAAAAATAAAATGTAGAAAATGTGAAATAAAACAAAAAAATTGCGGGTTTTATTGCAAGGTATAAGCTAATTTGATATACTTGCATTAATAATGCTTTAATGTGGGAAATGATGTTGACTGCATCGCTCACCTTTGTCTTGAAATGGAGTGTATAATAAATGGGTAAGAAATTCGATAACAGATATTTTAAAATAGGACTTACCATTACCGTATCATTAATGATATGCATAATATTTGCCATTGGTGCTTCAGAGTGGAGAGGTCTGCTGAAAGGACTGGACAACATTATCAGTGCATTTACGCCTGTAATCATAGGATTTGTACTTGCATTCTTACTGAATCCAATTATGATGTATATCAGAAATGGGCTTACAGCGCTTGTATGTAAGATTAAAAAGATTGATAAATCTGATAAGGAAGCTAACAAAGTCGTTTATGATAAGACAAATGTTCCTGCAGTGGTAATTACAATTATTGTTTTCCTCGGTGCAATGTCCGGCTTCTTTTCGGTTGTTATTCCTCATGTTTTTGCAAGTATCAAGCAGCTTATAGAAGATGTACCCGGATATTGGGAAGCGGCAAAGAAACAGCTTGAATGGCTGTGCAATAATATTCGTATTATTAAGCTTGATTCTGCTACAATAATAGATTTTGTACAGGAAAAGGTTGAACAGCTTGTTGCTGATAAGGTTACACCTAACATCGATACTATTGTTTTATCAGTATCAAGCGGTGTTGTCGGTGGTGTCAAAGCAATATTCAATTTCTTTGTCGGACTTTTGTTTTCATGCTTCTTTCTTGCAATGAAACAGAAATTTATTGCAATTGGAAAGAAGATAATATATTGCATTTTTAATAAGAGAGTCGGCAATAAAATAATGGCAGGACTTGTGTATGCCAACAAAGTATTTGGTGGATATATAAGTGGCAAAATTATTGACTCAATAATTATGGGTATTTTGTGCTTTATCTTTACGAGCGCAATGGGCATGACATATGCTGTGCTGATAAGCGTAATAGTCGGTGTTACCAACTTTATTCCATTTTTCGGTCCGTTTTTCGGAGCATTTCCGGGAGCGTTGCTTGCAATGATGGACAGACCGATATACCTTATTGTATTTCTGATATTCATATTATGCTTACAGCAGTTTGACGGAAATATTCTTGGACCGCTCATTCTTGGAGATTCGATTGGTTTATCAAGTGTATGGGTACTCATTGCAATTATTGTCGGTGGAGATTTGTTTGGTTTAACCGGAATGGTTATCGGTGTACCTGTATTTGCCTGCATATATGCATTATGCAAAGTGCTGATAAGAGATGGATTAAGAAAGAAAAAGCTTCCTCCTGAGACGGATAAATACGTTTTGCTAAAGAGCTTCGATGAGGATACGGGTGAGCCGTACTATGATGATGAAGTTGAGGCAAGACATACTGTAAATCAGCAGGAAAAGAACAGGCAGAAAAAACGCTCAAAAAAAAGAGCAAATAAAAAATCTGCAAATGAAGATGACACAGATGAAAATAAATAATGATAAATGTTTCAATAAATTGTTAAAAATACTGTAAATGGAGGTAAGCTTATGGCAAAAGGATGCTATACGACAGAAGATATTTTAAATTGGATGGGTTATTTTTCATCAAAGATGGAAGTAAGTCCGGAGAAAATAAAGCTATTTGATATATGTGGCAAAATGAAGAATGTTATTCCATTTGTTGAGACACACAAAAGAGTGCTTGTATTTGCAGATGAGACACATGAAGATTTGTTTTATGATTTTTGGGAAGCAGGCTTCGGCGAGCTTGATATGTGGTACGGTGCAGGTACAAAGGAAAATGGACAGATAAAGCAGGCAAAGATTAAAGAGGTAATCAATAAAAAGATTACAGAGCCTACAGTAATTTTTATCTTAAACGAGAACACAAGAGAGTCATATCGCATAGGTATGAAGAACGAAATGTTTTCAAAAGGACCTATCAAGTATGTTGGAAATGAAATTAGAGCTGTCATAATGAGCTTGCTTGGAGTTGATTCACAGGATACAATTTGCCTTGTGGATGCAGAGAGTATTGCAATTGAGGCTGCATTTGTTGCAGTTGACGGTACAATAATATGTGTTGAAAATGACAAGGGTGCCAAGGAAACAATGGAAGACAATGTTAAACAGTTTGGCGTACATAATGTAAAAATAATACCTGATCTTGATCAGGAGTCAATGGACAGTATTCCGGCTCCAAGATTGTCATTTATTGTTGCAAACAAGCATCTTGAAGAAGATATTCAAAGACTTCTTAAGAAAAATCCTAAAATGCAGTTTGTTATTTACACATTGGAGCTTGATATACTTGCAGGTATTAAGGATTTGTTTAAAAAATACAACATTGGTAATATGGAAGTTATGCAGATTACCGTTTCCAAAACAGACAGAAACAGTGTATTTGTAACTCAGCCTTCACCATGGCTCATAACAGGTGAGGTGTTATAATGGCTATTGAGTTATTACCAAAGGATCCGATGATGCTTTTGTCCTTTGTAAATACAAGATTAAGAGATGACAAGCTTACATTGGATGAGTTTTGTGCACAGTTTGATGTCGAGCAGAATGTAATAATTGAAAAATTAGCAAAGCTAGACTACAAATATGACGAGAATTTAAGAAAATTTATATAAGACTATGGAGGAATTTAAAATGGCTAGCGGATACAATCATAAGTTGATTGAAGCAAAATGGCGTGATAATTGGGAGAAGAATCCAATTAATGTCGATGACGGAAAAAAACCTAAATATTATTGTTTGGATATGTTCCCATATCCATCAGGTAACGGTCTTCATGTAGGACACTGGAGAGGATATGTTATTTCTGACGTATGGAGCAGATACAAGATGATGCAGGGACATTATCTTATTCATCCGATGGGATGGGATGCATTTGGTTTACCTGCAGAAAATTATGCAATAAAGAATGGTGTTCATCCAAGTATTTCAACAGCAGAGAATGTTGCAAACATCAAAAGACAGATTAATCAGATTGCAGCAATTTATGATTGGGATAGAGAAGTAAATACAACTGATCCTGAGTTCTACAAGTGGACTCAGTGGATATTTATTCAAATGTTCAAGAATGGTCTTGCTTATGAGAAGCAGATGCCGATTAACTGGTGTCCGTCATGTAAGACAGGACTTGCAAATGAAGAGGTTGTAAACGGAAAATGTGAGCGTTGTGGTGCTGATGTTACAAAGAAAAATCTTCGTCAGTGGATGCTCAAGATTACAGCTTACGCAGACAGACTTCTTGCTGACTTAGACAAGCTTGACTGGCCTGAGAAGGTTAAGAAGATGCAGAGTGACTGGATTGGTAAGTCATATGGTGCCGAGGTTGATTTCAAGGTAGACGGCAAAGATGATGTTATCACTGTTTATACAACAAGACCTGATACACTTCACGGTGCAACATTTATGGTTCTTGCTCCGGAGCACAAGCTTGCAGCAAGCCTTGCTACAGATGAAACGAGAGAAGCAGTCGAAAAATATATTTACGATGCTTCCATGAAGTCAAATGTAGACCGTATGCAGGATAAAGAAAAAACAGGTGTATTTACGGGAAGCTATGCGATTAATCCTTTAAACGGAAAGAAGACTCCTATTTGGTTGTCAGATTACGTTTTAGCTGACTATGGTACAGGTGCGATTATGTGTGTACCTGCACATGATGACAGAGACTTTGAATTCGCAAAGAAGTTTGATTTACCTATTATTCAGGTTATCGCTAAGGATGGAAAAGAAATAGAAAATATGACAGAGGCATATACAGATGCTGTCGGAACAATGATTACCTCAGGCGATTGGAATGGAATGGAGTCAGCTTTATTAAAGAAAGAAGCTCCTGCCATGATTGAAAAGATGGGTTATGGTAAGAAGACAACTAATTATAAGCTTCGTGACTGGGTATTCTCACGTCAGAGATATTGGGGAGAACCAATTCCTATTGTTCACTGTCCTGACTGTGGTGCAGTACCTATTCCTGAAGATCAGCTTCCACTTCTTCTTCCTGATGTAGAGAGCTATCAGCCAACAGGAACAGGTGAATCTCCACTTGCTAATGCAAAAGAATGGTTAGAAGTTGTACGT